>CAZQXZ010000045.1:6573-14783 GCA_964597515.1 uncultured Eubacteriales bacterium
CTTTATAATATAATGTCGCAATCCTTTACCGCCACCGTTACGGATATCGGCGGCGCGCTTTCTCAGTAACCGCCCTAACCGCTCTATAAATCGGGCGGTTTTTTGCGAAAGGGCGAAAAAGTTGTAAATCTGATTGTTTTATGATAAAATTTATAGTAAATATTCACAGGGGGTTATCGTTTGAAAAGGCTGCCCGATAACAATAAAATCACGCTCGGCGAATACATAGGCTACGGTATCGGTCCCATAGGCAAAAATATGATGTCGTCTCTCGTCAACGGAGAGTATCTGCCGAATTTTTTCCGCACCGAGCTGAAAATGAACAACGGCTTTCTCGCTATAATGCTCTTTGTCTCAAAAATCTGGGACGGCGCGAACGACCTTCTTATGGGCGCGATTATCGACCACACCAGCACAAAATGGGGAAAATTCCGCCCGTGGATTTTCTTCGGAGCGATTTCCAATGCCATAACCTCGGTAAGCATATACTTCAATCCGGGCTTAAGGGGTATCGGAATTTATATTTATGTGACGCTGCTGTATCTTTTATGCGACGCCACTTTTACGATGATAGACGTCGGCTATTGGTCTATGATACCCGCTATGACGCTCGACGCGAAGGAGCGCGACAAGCTCTCCATCCTGCCGAGGGTTTCGGGGGCGCTCGGAGGTCTTGTCAGCGCGTTTACGCTTAATATTGTGGGCTTTCTCGGCGGCGAGAATACCGAAAAAGGCTATCTGCGCTACGCCTTTATAGCGGCGGCGGTCTATATAGCAACCTCTACGGTCTGCGCCGCAAAGACAAAGGAGCGCGTCATACTCGTCCCGCAGCAAAAAGAGCCTTTCTCGTTCGTCAGAGCGGCTAAAATTCTTTTCAGAAACGACCAGGCTCTTACAGTCGTAGCCGTTATGATTATGTTTAACGCGGCGGGCTGCATGCATGGCGGAACAATGCTCTATTATTTTACAAATGTGCTGGCAAAGCCCAACTCTTACGCCTATTACTCGATAATATCCGGAATAATCAACGGCATTGGGCTTTTCGGAGTGCCGTTGGCATCTAAAAAGTTTGAAAGAAACAAGGTTTATCTTTCTGCTTATTTGCTTCCCTGCCTCGGTTATCTGCTGATGGTTTTCCAGAATTTCGCCGCGCCGTCAAACTTTTTGGCCTTTGCGGTCTCGTCCCTCATTCCGAGCGTCAGCTACGGGGCGATGAGTATGATGCAAAGCGTTATGCTGTCCGACGCCGTTGATTACGGCGAATGGAAATACGGTGAGAGAAACGAGGGAATTATCTTCTCGATGCTGACCTTTTTAAGCAAGATTTCAAACGGTCTGAGCTATCTTATCAGATACTCGGGCTTCGCCGCGGTAAGGTTTGACACCCAGGTGGGAGTAGCCGCCACAGCCGCCGCCGTTAAAATGATAAAGTTTCTGCTGTTTTACGTGCCGCCCGTATTTCTTTTAGGCGCCTTCGCGCTGCACAAGGCAAAATTCAGGCTGACTCCTGACTATATGCGCGGCATCACCGATGAGATAAAGGAGCGCAGAGCCGCCCTCGCTTTTGATGAAAGGAAGGAAACGTATGAAACGTAATACAATAACCGTCGAGCGCGTTTTTACCGCCGAGGACAAGGAGAAGTATTTCTATATACCGTTTGACGTTCCCGAAAACTGCGAAAAAATGAAAATCACATACGCCACGGACAAAACAGACGGCGTTTGCATAGATTTCGGACTCGTCAATCCCGACGGTTCGCAAAACGGCGCTTCGGGGGGCAGGACAAAGGAGATTGAAATAAGCGCGAGGTATTCCACCGACGGCTACTATCCGTCTGAGCCGACCGCCGGAACATGGAATATCATCGCGGGGGTATACCGCCCGGGAGACGGCGTTAAGGTTACGTATAATATTGAATTCACGTTCAAGGAAAGTCGCTGGCTCAAGGGCGACACCCACACCCACACGGGTCACAGCGACGGTAAACGGACGCCCGACGTCCTCGTTGCCCTCGCGCGTAAAAAAGGGCTTGATTTTCTGATAATCACAGACCACAATAACAACCGCGCGGGAAGCTTAAACCTTACACATCCCGATATGACGGTTATAAAGGGTATGGAGCTTACGCAATTTGACGGTCACTGCAACCTTTGGGGAATAGAAAAGCCGTTTGACGAGCCTTACTGCGCGAACAGCTTCGAGGATTTTGTCCGCCTCGCAAATAAAGCGAGGGAGCGCGGCGCGCTTATTTCCGTCAACCACCCGTTCTGCAAGATGTGCGGCTGGCATTGGCCGCTCGACGAATTTCGGTTCGACGCCGCGGAAATATGGAACGGACCGATGCGCATAGACAATATTAGCGCCATAAAATGGTGGCACGGCGAGCTTCTCAAAGGCAAAAGGCTGCCGGCGGTGGGCGGCAGCGATTACCACCGCGACCCGACTTTCTTTATAAAGCTCCTCGCAAAGCCCACAACGTACGTATACGCCCTCTCCTCCTCGCCCGACGATATACTGAGCGCCTTGATAAGCGGCTGCTCTGTCATAACGTCGAAGCCCGGCGGGCAGATGCTGTACCTCGAATGCGAGGGTACGCAGGTGGGCGGCGAGAAAACGTGGCGGCAGGGAATTTCCGTCGGACTGCGCGGCGAAAGGCTTAAAAAGGGACGCCTGCTCGAGGTGTTCAACAATGACGAAATCATTTACAGCGAAACAATAAAAAAATCCGGCATCGAGCTTAACCTTCCGGTCAAGTCGCCCGGTTTTGTCAGGGCGCAGATTTCCCATCAATACGGCGTGGCGGCGACCGCAATTTACCACAAGGTGGCAAAACTTTTAATCCCGCCCGACGCCAAGCTCCCGCTCCCGCCGTTCGTTAGCTGCATTACAAACCCGATTTGGTTTGTATAGGGATATTTTAAAGTTTTATGACACTTTCCCGAAAAATTTAATAAGTATTTCTTTTATATGAACATACCGCCTCGCGTAGCTGTTCGGTATCCGAATAAGCTCAAAACCGTGCCGGCGGCATATTTCGTTTTTCTTTTTATCCCTATTTATTACAAGCTCGTCCTCCGAATGCTCTTTACCGTCCAACTCAATAGCGAAAATCGGATAATCCTGATTTTCCCCGCGCTCATATACCACGAAATCAAACCTGCCCGTAAAGAAAAGATCGTTATATTTCACGTCGCTCTGAAAGACATGACAAATCGGGACTTCCCTGTATACCAAGTACTTTTTTCTTTCAATATCAAGATTATCAAGAGCGAAGTTAAGATTTTCAAGAAACGCGTTTTCTGTTTCCGTGCTGTATGGCTTTATGCCGAGTGCTCTTGAAGGCGCCTTGTTTCCGCTGACCTTTGTTAATCCGTTTGTTTTAACATAACCGCATAACTCAAAAAGATCGTCTTCCGAATTTATTTTATGGAGCCTTTCCAGTTCTTTATAGCTCGAAACAATTGATAGTTTGTCCTTTGCCCTTGAGGTTGCGACATTTATCAGTTCCTTATTATTTTTCAACCAATCATATGTCCTGGATGAGGTTTTACTTGTTACAGCAAGCGAAAATAATATCTCATCTTTCTCGTCACCTTGAAAAGCGTGTACTGTACCGCATGTAACGTTTGTTATCCCGTTTTTTTTAAGTAACTCGTTGATTAAATTTTTTTGATTGACAAAAGGTGTTATAACGCCAATATTTTTCTGATTGTTTTTCTTTACATAATCGACTATTTCATATGCCTCTGAAAGCGAGGAGTTCTTCATTTCCCCTTTATTTTCTTCTAAATCAATAAACATTAAAGCGGTGGCTGTGCTGTTTTGAGTTTTAATGTTCAATTTATTGTTGTAGTATTTTTGGTTGTTGAAGTTAATAATCTTAGGATGGCAGCGGTAATGATAACTCAGTAAAATCTCATCGCTTACGGGGTCACTCGATAAAAATGTTTGATATACCGACTTTTCTATATAGTCGTATTCCGGGTCAATTCCGTATTTTTTCTTTAATGTTAGATTACTTTTCGCGTCGAGCAGAATTACCGGTCTTAACTGCTGCGGATCGCCGACAAGCAGTAAACTCTCACCCCGTATGATCGACACAAGTGATATGGCGGTATTGCATTGACTCGCTTCGTCCATGATCACCATATCAAAGTACGGCTTTGGCTCCCCTAATTTGTAAGCGCATATATTCGTTGTCGCTACTATCGGGAAAACGCGCATAAATTTTTGCAGGTTTTCATCGTCGTTCAGATACTTGTTAAACTCCGAAACCGCAAACTCCTCGTCCGTTATATTAAGAATATCCAATAATTCCGCGTACTTCGGCTCGTTTAGACGTTTGATATATTTCGCGGACAAAAAATACAGGAATTTAAATAATTCATTCGTATCGCCGTTTAACAAGCCGAGTGCGTCTTCGTCCTTGATCGTTCCGATGTCCTTTATTCTCCTGTTGACCTCTTCAAGCTGTCTTGTTTGAAGATTAAACTTAAAAGGAAGTTTTCCGCTCGAATCGGCAAGCTGCTCAATAGCTGATTTTCTCTCCTCCAAATCCAGCTTAATCTCATGGTTTTTCAAAAGCTCCGTGAGCTTCCGGGTTTTATATTCTTCTTCCTTCTTATTCTTTTCAAGAGTTGCGTCATATATTTTTATCGGATTAGTGATTTCTCTCAATAACTTAATTTGTTTAATCGCCTCTTTTACCCTCTCGTTATTTCCGAGCCTTATAATCGGAAAAGGCATAACCTTCCCGTTATACTCTATTGTACTTAATGCTTCATATACACCGTCCACGGGATGGTTGTTATAAGATGTAACAAGAACGCTTTTCTCATTAAAAAACGCCGCGACGATAGTATTGATTATTGTATTCGTCTTTCCGCTGCCCGGCGGACCTTGAACGAACAATACGGGATATTTTAATGCGTTATGTATCGCTAAAAGCTGATCTAAATTGACTTTTTTATTAAGTAGCGCTATCGGGTAGGATTTTTGCCTTCTTGGCTTATACGTCAATTCTCCGAAAAATGCCTTAATGGGATAGGTTACCGTATTATCATTATACATATTCATAATTCCCGCATACTCTCGATCAAGATCAATATTAAAATCGGTTTCAATAGCTATAAGATATGGCATATCATCGACGCCGCTTATTTGCGGATTATTCTGCGTTATGCGATTTTTTATTTCCTCGCAGTTTATTTCGGCATTATCCAATAACTCTAAATCCTCTGCGTCAAGAAACTGTGTTATGCTTGTCCTCGTCCCGTCAATTGAAAATTCTTTACATATCGTAATGTCTTTAACAAGATCAAGCCTTCTTTTTTTAACATCCAATAAAAGCCTGCGGTAAGCGAGCACATAGAGCCCCTTTTTTGTATTGATACTTATGACGTTCATGCAGAGGCGTTTAACTCTCGGCGCTGCATTCCGTTTAGTTTTTACTTCATACTTAAAACAGTTGATTATTCTCCTGTACTGCTCGTCGTCTAAAAAAACGCCATCAGCGCCTATAATGTCAATATCCAGATTTTTAATAAGGGAATAATCAGTTTTATGCGGAGTTGTATCGAGCCTGCTGCAATCACGTAAGTAGTTTAGTATTTTTAGATTTGCGGCGTTACCAAATAAACCGACGTATTTAATTGGATTATTCCGAATGTCGTCTATCAGCCTTTGATTAATCTCACAGTAAGAACCATCAACTATATCTGAATTAGTTATTGAATCTATATATAAGGTTAGTTCGCGTATCTGCATGCTTTTTAGATTTAACCCGTCTGCTGTAATTGCTTTTTTGAGTGGATTTATGTCGGTTACTCCAATCCAATACGACGTCATTTCATTTGATTTGTTTTTATAGTTAATGCTAAGCCATTTCCCATCATGAATAGCTTTAAATACATCCTTACAGATTTTATTCATGTCTCGGTACACCTCAAATCAAAGCAAATGTTTACATAAAAACAGCTTTAATGTTAATTGCGTTCTTACCAAGTAATATTTATCACTGGAACACCAGCTGTATTTCCTTTTCAAGGTCAGAAAATCCAACTTTCTCCGCATTAATTTATCTCTTTACTCATCTTTTTTGTGCTTTGTCAAAACGTAAAGTTACCGTTTATAAATACGGGAACCTTCGTCCCCTCTTTTGTAACGCCCGTTATTTGCAGGTCCTTCGTGCCTATCATAAAATCGACGTGGTTGACGCTTTTGTTGCCGCCGTGTTCAAGCAATTCCTTTTCGGTCATATTGGCGCCGTTTTGGATGTTCATAGGGTAACATTCGCCCAAGGCTATATGGCACGAGGCGTTCTCGTCAAAAAGCGTATTGTAAAAGAGAATACCGAGGTTTGAAATCGGCGAGTCATACGGAATTAAAGCCACCTCTCCGAGCCTTTTTGAGCCTTCGTCCGTATCAAGCAAACGCTTGAGGGCGCTTTTCCCCTTTTTCGCGTCATAGTCTGCAACAGCGCCGTCTTTGAATGTTAAATAAAACTCGTCTATAAGGGTTCCCTGATACGATAACGGCATTGAAGCGTACACAGTACCCTGCGCTTTTTGGCGGTGCGGCATCGTAAAAATTTCCTCGGTGGGCATATTCGGCATATAGCTTACGCCGTCCGACGATGTTTCGCTGCCGCCCGCCCAGATATGACCGTCGGGCAGCCCCACCGTAAAGTCGGTACCAAGCGAATTTTTATAGCGCAGCTCCCTGAACGCGTATTTGTTCAAAATTTCCGCGCGCCGCTTGAGCAGCTTATCCTGCCGCTCCCACTTTTGAGAGGTGTTCGCGTCCGTCAGCCTGCACGTCGCAAATATCGCGTCCCACAGTTTGCTTACTGCGTCTTCTCTGCCGCTGTCCGGAAACACTTTCTCCGCCCACTTTTCACACGGGTAGGCGACAAGCGTCCACCTTAACCCGCCTTTGTCCATAATATCGTAAAATTCCTTGAACGCGTTTTTCCTCGCTATGGCGTTCGCCGTCAGCTTTGCGTCGGGAACTCCGCTGAAAATATCGGGGTCCTCTGAAAGCACGCTTATGCTGACGCAGCCCTCCCGCGCATAGAAATTACGCTGCTCTGCCTGCCAGGCAGGTACAGATTTGAAAACCTCGAGAGCCGCGCTTAAAAAACGCAGACGCGAAAACTCCTCGTCGTAATAGAGCATTATGACGTCCTTTGCGCCCGCGGCGTATGCCTCTCCCGCTATCATCCGTCCAAAACGCGCCGCGTGTACCGGACACGACAGCAAGACATATCCGCCCTGTGTCACATTGCCGCATGTCCTGACCGTCAGCTTCGCGTATTCACTCAGCTTTTCCTCGAAGGTCATACTAAAATTCATGTCCTTTCCGGGCTTTATGCCCGAAGAGGACATAAACCCTTATTAAAAACGCGGTTTCGCGCAGCGAAATGCGGGTTTTACCGTATGACCCGCAAGCGTTTTTGCCGGTTGAAGATGAAATCTTCAACCTCGTTACCATCGGTTATCCGAGTATTCGCAAAAAGCGAGCATATCCTTTATGTCAAGCACTTCGCCGCCGTCGAGCGTCGCCGTCCCGTTCCAGAGTCCGAAAACCTGATGGCAACGGTTTCCTAAAAGACCCACCCTTGAAGAGGTGTAGTTGTCGTATGTGGGCGTCATCGTCATTTCAAAACGCCCGTCGCTCGATGTGAAGACCCACGGCTTCGTATAATCGGTTTCGTCCTTTTCGAGAAAGAGCATCCCGATTTTATGAGCTTTGCCGTCATAAAACAGCGTATTCTCCGTGCAGGCGTACATCTCGCCGAAGCCCCAGCCTATCTCAAAGCCGAATATTTTCCCGTCCTGCAAATAAGCGCTGCCGTTGCCCCAGTACCATTGGCATTTGTACGGCCAGACTCCCCTGCCCCAGTCAAGCACGCCGAACGCCGTAGCCGTATCAAAATCAAACGAGCCGAAGGACGCCTCGACATGCCCCCTCGCGGGCATACAGTTAATTTTCTGATTGAGATAAAAACGCCCTTTTTCCTTGAACGGCACAGCCATCGTGAGGGATTGCAAATCCGGCATTATATCCATCTCTATAAAAATTTTAAGCGGTTTGTTTTTGAAATCCTTACCCTCGAAGGTCAAAAACCGCTTTTCGGGAGTGACTTGAATTCTCATATCAAAATTCTTACCGGTATTATGTAAAAAATACGGGGTAAATCCGTCTTTTG
>CAZQXZ010000045.1:14793-15348 GCA_964597515.1 uncultured Eubacteriales bacterium
CCTGTCAACCCTTTTTCCCGTTTCCCTGTCTATGACCGTTACATTTGCGCCGCCGCCGAATGAGATATCCGCCACGGTCATCTGAACAGTATAACGCTTATCAGCTATCTGATAAAAATCCCACTCTTTAATTCTCATCGAATTTGCCTTGACATCGCCGCGATTATATATATAATTATTGTATACGCAATATCCGGGCGCCAGAACTTTTCCCTTTTCATTAAGAAGAGGGGTTTTTTCAAGTATTTCAACTTGTTTCAAACGCTTCACCGCCTTTGTTTATTTGGGTACATTATATATTTTATAACCTTAATTGTCAATTTTCGTTAATGAAATGTTTAAAACTAATTACCGGTTTGTTAAACTCGGGTACATTTTACGGAAATAAATTTATTCTATTATAAAGCCGTCAGGCTGTGGGAGGCGATACAGTTGATTGTCAATGTGTTTGAAAGAACGGAAAAGAAATATATGCTTGACGCGGATTTGCTTGAAAAGCTTGTTTACGCGATGTCTCCTTATGTGACTTCCGAAAACTACGGTAAATACACTATA
>CAZQXZ010000046.1:0-11954 GCA_964597515.1 uncultured Eubacteriales bacterium
TTTCAAGGTAACTGCAACCCTCTTCATACTGTTGCATTTACTTTGAGAATTTACGGTTTGCGCGGGAACAAAGCTTTTAGAAAGAAAAATATAACGAAAAGAAGACAAAGAACCGCAGCCGCTCAATGCGATTTTTGTCGCTTCATATGAACAGCCGCGGTTCCTTGGATTATTATGACACAGTTAAGAATAACAGGTTCTGTTTATGATGATTTTTTTCAGCTCATCTGAAAGCTCGTTGAAATACGAGCAATAGCCCGCGACGCGCACCATCAGGTATTTATACTTTTCGGGATTGTTGTAGGCGTCCAGCAGGATATCGCGGTTTATAATGTTCGGCTGGAACTGCATGCCGCCTTTTGTAAGGAACGTCTTGAAAACAGCCGCTAAGTTTTTTACGCCGTTTTCGCCCGGGAACAGAGCGGAGTCAACCGTAAAGGTCACGGTTGTGCCGTTGACTGCGTAGTCGGTGAAATTGACATCTGAAATCGCGTTTAGGGCGGAGAGCAAATCGGATTTTTCCATAGCGTAATGCGGAGTTACGCTGTTGGCGAGCGGGACGCCTTTAAGCCTGCCCGAGGGCAGGGCGCCGGTTTTTTTGCCGTATCTGTCGTTGACGTTTAAGGCGTAATAGCCGGCGGTGTATTTGCCGTTTCTCGTTTCATACGGCACAAAGTCAAGCGCGTTGTTGTAAATCTCCATAACCCTTGAAACCCACAGGGCGGCTTCCCCGCAGCAGTCGTCGCCGAATTTCGGGACACAAAGCAGGGCTTCCCTTATTTTCTGATTTCTCTCGCCCTCGAAGTTTACCTCTATCGCTTTTAAAATATCCATAAGGGAATAAAGCTTTTTCTTGAACACTACTTCATTTATGGCGAAAAGGGAGTCGGCGGCGTCCGTAACGCCGATAGCCTGGATACCTGCGGTATTATAGAGCGTGCCGCCCTCATATACGTCCTTTCCCGTTTTGAGGCAATTCCTGTACAGCGAAGAAGCGAGCGGGGTGGTGAAACTCTCTTGCAGAATTCTCTCGATTTTCTGCTGATCGTCAAGGATTGATTTCGCCAAAGCGTTGAGGCGGGTTTGGAACCGTTCGAGCAGCTCGTTCATGTCCGACGGCGGGTTGTATTGATACATCCCTCTTTTATCATAGCGGCGGTGCAGCTGCTTTTCACGGCGCGCCGCGACGGATTTGGCGACTGCGCCGTCGCCCTTGAACGCGAATTCGAGAACCCTTGTCGCGATTTTCTCCATTTGCAGGTTTTTACCGTAATTCCACAGGTCGTGCTCGTGACCCTTGAGCGCTTGAAGCAGGGGCAGCGTAAGGTTCATATTCGCGGAATCGGTATTCCCGTAATGATCGTCGCAGGCGACGGGCTCGACGCATCCGACGATGGAGAAATTCCTCGCGTTTTCCGGTGATGTATCATAATGCTTTATAAGCGAATTGATATAAATATTATCGCTGAAAAGCTCCGGCATTGGACAGCCGTTTATATAGATTTCGGCGAGCCTGTTCAGATATTTTTCGGGGCTTTTTTCGCTTATTCTGGCGCACATATTCACCGCGAGCGGCTGAAGCTCACAGGCGTCAATCAGCATATAGGTAATGTCGTTTGTCGCGTCGTCCCCGTTTTTGTCCACGCCGCCGAAGGTCAGCGCCTGGTCGGTTGAGAGCGTTTCAAAAAGCTTGCTTACGTTTAAGAAGCTTTCGCCGTCGTTCGCTAAAATGACTTCGTCCAATTTAAGAATGAAAAGGCAGAGCAGCTCCTTAGCCTGCTCATAGGTAATTCTGCCTTCTTCCAAATCCTTTTTATAATACGGATATAAAATCTGGTCAAACCTTCCTAAGGAAACGGCGTTTTCATATGCCTCGGTACAGAGCGCTATTTGCAAAAACATCATGCTTTGAAGCGCCTCGTGGAAGGTGCGGGCGGGGTTTTTAGGAACGCGCTCGCAGATTTGCGCCATTTTTTCAAGCTCTTTTTTACGAACAGGATCGCTCTCTTTGGCGCTCATCGACTCGATATGCCGCGCGTATCTGAGGGCGAACAGTTCAAGCGCTTCAAGTGATATTATGATGCCGCGGTAAAAGCTGCGATTGTTTTCGGGGTGCTTTTTCGCGGCTTCGACAGCCTCCTGTTTTAGCCCCGAGGTACCAAGCGTGAGCAGGCGCTCGAAGTTTACGATAAAATGTGAAATAGCCGCCATGTTGTTATTGAAGCCCGTGTTCATTTCGGACATACGCGAGACCATTTGGATAAGGTCGGATATTTTGGGGTTTGCCTTCATCACAATACTGTGCCTTATCCAGAACGGGAATATATTACGGTAAAAATCCCTGCGCTCCGCAGGCGTAGTCTGAAAAGAGACGGGCTTCTGCTTGTTGGCTCTGTACAGGAATGTTATGTACAGGGCGCCGTATTGCTCCTCCCAGACCTGCCCCGCGACTCTTTTTGCGGTGAAGTTGCCGACAATCAGCTCATCGGGATAAATGATTGTCTTTTTGTTTTTCAGAACATATTTAAGCCGCTGGGCCCTATGAATGGGAGAGGGCTTGTCGAACCCCTCGTACTTTTTATAATATTCGGTTTTAAGGAGCGAGACCTCGAAGCAGATGGAGCGCCCGCTTTCCCTGAGCGCTTCTTGTATGCGTAAAACGCGTTCGGTGAACTTCGCGGCGGGCGGGGAGGACGCCAACTCGTCGCTGTAAGGGGTTATGCCGTGCCGCTTAAACAGCGCCGCGCAGTTTTTAAGCGAGCAAAGGCTTTGCTCATTGGTGATGTTGAGCGAAGGAACCAAAAGATTGAGGCGCTTCGCCTTGTCCTCGTACATATTATGGTATTTCAAAAGCTCGATTTTATCATAGCCGATGTTTTTTATAAAGAGCGCGGCGGCTTTTATATCGTTTTCGCCGTCGTTCAGACCGGGTACCGCTACCATGCGAAATCTGATTTCGGCGTTTAAATCAATCAGCTTTTTCACATTTGCGCGGATAAGTCCGCTGTCTTGACCCGTGAGCTTTTTATGCAGCAAATCATTTCCGACTACCTTAAAATCCACGAAGAACAGGTCTATGTACGGCAGCAGCGCCTCTATGTTTTCCCAGGGAGCGTGCAGCGTCGTCTCTGCGGCGATTTCAAGACCGCTCTCTTTCAGCGTCTTCAATAAGCTTTTAAGAGCTTCGGTGTTCTGCAAAAACGGCTCGCCGCCCGAAAGCGTGACTCCGCCGCCGGTTGAGGAGTAGTAATTGTGGTCTCTCGCGACAATATCCGCGATTTCCCCGACAGTATATATTTCATCTTCGCCGGCGGGCTGAAAGGATAACGCCTCCGGATTTTGGCACCATAAGCATTTAAGCGCGCAGCCCCTGAAAAAAATCGTCGAACGAATTCCCGGACCGTCATGAACGCACGTCCGCTGGATTTTTACAATATTTAACCGCTCGCCTGGCGCGTCGGCGCCTATGCGTGCGAATACGGCTTCTTTAACACCGGTTGAAGGGTTAAACATAAAATGCTCACTCCTTTATCCGAGGCGGGTCACGGGCGGTGAGCTGTGTGTTGCGCCCCGATTTAAAATACTAAACCACAATCATTATATACTCATTGCGGGCTTTCTGTCAATGAATTACGGCAATTATCAAGGCGTCAGTCGGATATTAGCGAAAAGCGAACATTATACAACAATAATTTCCGCTTATAAAACTTCTTGTAAACAAACGGAGGGCATGGTATGATAACCTTACAGTATCGGCGTGGGAGCCGCTGAAAACGCTTTGCGTTTTTTGAAAATCAAAGATTTTACCGCTGAACATTGTTTGAAAAACATGACGGGCAAAAAACAGGAATGGTGGAGTGTATTTGTACGATATTAAGGGACAGCTGCTCGCCGATCTCGGCGCTTTTCTCGGAATATGCGAGCATATAAAATTAAGGCTTTATTCAAAGCGCGCGAACCAAAAGCAGAAAAGCCTTCTGCTCAGTCTTATGCGCGACAATAAAAATACTGTGTACGGAAAAAAGAATAACTTCGGGCGCGTACACTCAGTGCGGGATTATCAGGATATTGTTCCGCTTTCACGCTATGAGGATTATGACGAATACGTATGGAGGATGGCGAACGGCGAAAAAAATTTGATTACGAGCCGTTATGTCAGGAGGTTTACCGAATCCTCGGGCAGCACCGGGCGCTCAAAGCTCGTGCCGCTGTCCGCCAGGGCGGAATGGACCTGCCAGTGCTTTACGTTCAGCGCTCCCGTGGGCTGCGCCGTAAAGTGGTACGGAAGGCAGGGGCGGCGTCTGCCGCCGCAGAAGGGCTTGCTTACGGCCGAAATCGGCAGCCGCAAGCTGCCCGGGGGCAAGACCGTGAGCGGTCTTGCATCGATACCTATGCTCAATTTGAGGCCGATTATGCCCGTCATAACAACGTCTCCGAAAGAAATACTTTTCCCGAACGGCGAGTGGGATATAGATATGCACTATATAAAACTGCGTTTCGCTCTGCCAAACAGGAAGATAAGCTATTTAAGTACGATATTTATTACGACGCTCGAGTCGATGTTCTTTTATCTCGAAGAAAACTGGCGTATGCTCTGCGACGATATAGAGAAGGGTACGATAGACGAGAGCGTGCTGATCCCCGACGAGCTGCGAAGGAAATTTGAGAAAAAGCTTAAACCCGACCCCTCGCGCGCGGCGGAGCTTAGGGCGGAGTTTGAAAAGGGCTTCGATGTGTCGCCTATCATCGGGCGCATATGGCCTAAGGCGGAATGGATGTACGGGATGGGTACGGGCGCGCTGTCGCTCTACGCGAAGAAGCTCAGGCGCTATATCGGCGAGGAGATGCCGATCCACTATCTCGGCTACGCGGCGACGGAGGCGCTCATGGCGGTCCCTATTGAGTTAAACTCGTTCGAGTACGTCATACTTCCTCAAAACGGCTTTTTTGAGTTCAGAACGCTTGACGCTCCAAAGGACAGCCGCCCTCTGCTTATAAACGAGTTAGAGATAGGCAAGGAATACGAGCTGATTTTAACAAATCTGAGCGGCTTTTACCGCTATCAGATAGAGGACGTCGTAAAGGTTACGGGTTATTATTACGAATCGCCCAAAGTGACATTCTGCTACCGTCTCAACCAGATAGCCAACATCAGCGGCGAAAAAATAAGCCAGATGGCGTTCGACGAAATGGTCAGCGACCTTTCGGAATTAATGGGCGACCTTTATATCGGGTACAGCATTTATCCCGACCGCACCACCTCGCCCGGACATTATGTGCTGTTTATTGAAACGGCTTCGCCGGTAAGCGGCGAAAAACGCGCGAAATATCCCGAGGCGTTTGAAAAAATACTGTGCAAGAGCAACGTTTTAGTCGCGCCGCTCATCAGGAAAAGGGGACTGGGACACTGCGAGGTCAAATTCCTGCGCGCCGGAACGTATGACGATTACCGCGAGCTTTTAAGGGCGAGGGGAGCCAATTTAAATCAGGTTAAACCCATAAAGGTTATTGACAGCGACGAGAAAAAGGATTTCTTTTTCTCCCATACGGAGGAGAGTGCACAATGGCGTTAAAAGGCGCAGCGGCGGCTGGGAAAAAGCTCCTCTGCCAAAGGTATACAAGATGAACTACATATGCCGCGGCTCCTGATTTTCTGCTTTTATTTTAATGCTTGCTGACAATTCAAAAACGCAACAACCGCAATACATTGACCGCGTTTTCGAATTGTTCAGGTGCAAGGTTTTTTGCCAAATTCGGCGAAAAACCTTGCACTATGGATTTGCGGCGTGTGTCCGCAAATCCATTCAGGAGACAATCAATGCATCTGAAACGGCAAAACAGTCTGCTTTGACGTCAAAAAGAGCAAATATTGTTCTTCTTGCAAATGCGTTTCGCAAAATGCATTTGTTCAGCGGACATTATTTTACGTTTTTTTCTCCCGAGTCGTCAATGGTCAGACGGTTGACGAGCGTCAGCTCTGTGCCGTCGTTCTCATATGAGCTGCCGTTCCAGCGCAGCATATTGATAACCGTCACTCTGCCGCCGCGTGTTTTGAGCATCGGGCCGCCGAGATTGTCCGCGCCGATATTAAAGGCGTTGACGGCGGCGCCGTCGCTTTCTATAAGTGTTTTCACGCCGTAGGCGAAACAGTTTAGGGCAGTCTGAGTTCCCGTTGCGTCGGCTTTAATAAAGGTGCTGCCGACTCTTGTAATCGGATTGAACAGCTGCGCGAAAATATCCGCTTCGTTTGAAAACAGGCCGCCGAGGTTATAGCCGTTCCTCGCTATTATCGTGCCGTTTTGCAGGCATCCCTCTATCACGCCGCTCCCGCCGCCTATCCGTATGGCATTATGGTAGCAGCAGGTGACGAGCGCCTTAATCAGATAACCGTCGCATCCGCGAAAATCAATGCCGTTATATGCGGCGCCGATACATATATTTACGGCATAGACGCCGTCGGCGGCGCCGCGAATCGCATAGTTGTACGGTTTAACGGTCATATCGACAGGACCGTTTTCCGGATAGATAATCATAAGTCCGCAGACGCCCGAGCCGCTGCCCGAGAGCGTAATAAGCGCCGTGCCCGTATCGGGGTCAGCCGCGTTTTCACCGCAGTACGCGAACAGCGCCGTGCCGCCGTTCGAGCCGTTCTGACCGCGTACAGGCGCGGACGCCGCGCCGCGCAGCTCAACGTTTTCCGGAACCGTTACGGGACTGTTTAAGCGGTACTGTCCGGCGGACAGATAGACGATGCCCCCGCCGCTCTGACCCGCCTCGGTAAGAGCGCTTTGAAGCGGGGCGGATACGTCGGTCTGAGCCGTCCCGTCAAGGACGGGGCAGAAAAGCCTTGACGGCTGTTCGTCCGCAGTTTTAGCGAAATTTGTTTTCGTATCCCCGTAAATAACCGGATAATTCTTAATTCTCAGCCCTTTTGTGCCGCCCGTCAGCGTGACGCCGGACAGCTTTACATAGCCGTCCGAGCCGTTGACGACGGCATATTGGCTCCCCTCAAAAATACTGTTGGCGGCGACAAGACCCCATCGTTCGTCGAGCGTGTCGGCTTGCAGTCCCACAACGCAGTCCTCGGCGGACACCGCATAGAACGACCCGGCAAATTTGATGCGCTTGCCGTTTACAATGTGAATGCCGATACGGTAATCGGAAACCGAGATACCGGCGAACTGCGTCCATTCAAGGTCGCCTAAGAGCAGCCCGACGCCGTTTTTCTTGGTATAGGCGTCAAGCCTGAGACGCGCCGGAGGCTGAAAGCCGTTTTTTGTGTTTGCCCAGTACTTGTTGTTGAAGGTTATATTCTTCCATGTGCCGACGTCAGCCTGATTATACGCCGCGGCGCCCTGGCAAAGAAATGTGCCTTTAAGGTTCTCGACAGTCAGCATTTCGTGTACCCCTCCCGTTACGCACGCGCCGACGCCCCTGTAACCGTTTATAACCGTGCAGTTGGTAACGGATTGGAGCATATAGTACGCCGGTCCCGCGCTGTCGCCCGGAACATAAAAGGTGTACGGATAGGGGAGAACGTTATTTAGTGACTGGTTGGGGTAAAATACCGTGAGTCCGCATACGCCCGCGCTGCCGCCGAGGACAAACAGTCCTGTTGAGATGTCGTCGGACGGCGGGATTTCGGCGAGGATAACCGTACCGTAATCAGTCCCCCTGTCGGGGTCCTGCCAGTCTCCGCGCAGAGTGACAAAGGGCTTTACCTGTATCGAAGCGGTAATTTTATACCTGCCTGCGGGTAAAAACACTGTGCCTCCTCCGCTGTTATAACAGTCGTCAACGGCGTTTTGAACAGCGGCCGAGGAGTCTGAAACGCCCGTCGGGTCTGCGCCGTACTGCGTGGCTATACAGTCGGCGACGACTGCGTCGGCTGCCGTATAGCGCGTTGTAATCAGAGCGGGCGTTTGCGCGTTTAACAGATACGGGTCGTCCGTCGGAGTCCACGCCGGATTGTTCCTGCCCACCTTGGAGGCGGACTCTAAATCTATGCCTGTATAGACGGGAATCATCCCCTCTCCCTCGCAAAGCGCCGCCGCCGAAACCTGCGCCGGACTGTTGTCGATGATATGAAGCGCAGTAAGAATACTGACAATCCTGTCGAAGAATTCGTTAAAAAACTTTATAAGCGGAGCTAAGAAGTTAAGCGGGTTGACGAACGCCGTACCGTCCTTTTGAGGGACGTTTTCGGCTATCAGCTCCATAAAGCGGTCGGGTGTGACGATGACGACGCCGGAGTCATTGTCCTCCCACCACTTCGCCATTTCAAGGCAATCCTCATAGCTGTGCGACCAGACGTGGACGTTAACTGCCGTGTAGCCGTTTATAGAGGACGGGTTCTTATCATAGTAGGAAATGCGCTTTGCCATATCCGCGGGCGCGCTTTCAAGCGTTTGCGTGTCGGAGACGTCCACCGTCCAGAGGCTCTCGCGCACGCCGACTACGGGCTTGCCGTCCGACCACCAGAGTTTGCCGGAGGCGCCTAAGTACCTATCGCCCGTTTCATAGAATATGCCGTCTATATGCGGCTGCGAGGTGAACGCCGAAAGCGTTTCGGCGGACGGGCTTTTCGTGTTGTCAAGCAGCTCCATATAGCGCGAGCCGGATTTCTCCATATAATAATCGGTGCGTTCGGCAAACGCTTGCAGCGCCGATTGCGGATAAGCTGAAGGATAAATATATCCGAAGCCCGATACCGCCGTGACAAAATGGTCGTTTGGAGTAGCGTTTTCATATTCGTAACGCATTATATTCGGGGCGAGGTCGGCGAGCGCGGGCGCCATCGTCCAGCCGAAAGGGATTTCCCCTCGGCGCGCGCTGCCGTAATTCTCGGCGCTTACCGCCGCGCCGTTTTCATGCCACTGGACATTGTCGCCGTCGCTCATGATAAACGTGACATAGTGTACCTTGCCGTTTTTTGCGGCGGTATTTGTCGTTTTTTGCGTAAAGATTTGACGCGGCAGATTTTCAAAGACGGAAAGATTATAGGAGTGGTCTGTCGCCATCGTTATTCCCGCGCCGTACGACGCCTGTGTAACCCCGTCGCCCTCGTCGGTATGCCAGCCCAACACTACGCCGTTGCAATCGAGAAAATCAAGATATTCCGCATATTTGCCGACAGTGTCCGGAAACGCGTAAAGCGCGTTCTGCGCCACGCCGAAGTCGCGCAGCCCGTTGTTGTCATATCTTTGGAAAAGTACCATAGAGGTGTTGAGTGTGCGGGCGCAGTCGTTTAACAGGCTGCCGTCCGCCGTGAAACCGGTGGCGTCGGTTTTCATCGTAAATCCGGCTTCTTCGGCTCTGCCGGTAAGAGACGATGCCACCGCGAGATAATTTTTTTGACCCGCGATTGTAGAAGCGGCGTTTTTAGAGGGTGTGGAAGGGTCGTATTTTACATATCCGGCGTCCGTCACATAGCTCTTGAACTGCTCGCAGAGCTTAAAAACGTCGTTTGACGGAACCATTTCATAATCGATGTTCCAGTTATCCCTGAGGTCGTTGAGCCAGAACTCATAAGCGTCGCTTGCGATGATATAGATTTGCGCTTTGGTTTTGGCGACGATGCCTTGAAGCGTCTGCGCGAGGACAAGCTCGTCGGCAGAGACGGCGCGCCCGTCAATCACATAAAGCTTGTTTGCTACGCCGCCCGTATTTTGCTTAAAAAAATCGCTCGAAAAATCAAAATCGGACGACATTGAAAAACCGTCACCCAAAGCCTCGGGCAAACCCGAAGCCGTACAGGAAAACGCTGTCAGCGCCGACAGCAGCAATGCAGTCGCCGAAAAGCAGCAGCGTTTAAGAGTTTTACGCATTATCCCAACTCCTCTGTTTTTTTATATTGTATCACGCCGCGCTTGCCAAAACAAGCGCAACGTTTTGTAAAGCTTGCAAACAACGGGCGTTCGTGATAAAATAGCAATATAATTTTACGCTAAGGTGATAAGGATGAAAATAATCGCGCCCTTAATAACCGCCGTATCAGTGGCGGGGCTCAGTGCCGGGCTGCTTACCAATTACCTGTCCAACAGGAGCCAGTACTTAAAACCTAAGGACGGAATAGAGATAACGAAGGATTTTAAGATGATTGCACACCGCGGTCTTTCGTCGTCCGCGCCCGAGAACAGCCTCGCGGCGTACCGCCTCGCGGGTGAGGCGGGATTTCAGTACGCAGAATGCGATATCCGTATGACAAAGGACAACGAGTGGGTTTTAATGCACGACCCCAAGCTTGACCGCGTTACAAACGGCAGGGGAGCCGTATCGGGAAAAACGCTTGATGAAATCAAAGCGCTGAGGATTAAGAGGGGCGCGAACATCAAGCTTTACAAGGATGAGGAAGTACCGACGCTGCGCGAGTTCTTGCAGGTGTGCGCCGAATACGAAATCTGTCCGGTCATAGAGATAAAGAGCGGAAACAGTCAGGGCTTCGCCGACCTTATAGAGCTGCTGGGCGAATTCAATATGATTGAAAAGGCTATTGTCATTGATTATAATGCGGAGAATTTAAAAGCGGTGCGGGAAATCTGCCCCGAAATACAGATGATGATATTATGCAAAACGGTTACGAGCAAGGTAATACGGCAGGCGCAGGAGCTTCAAAACTGCGGCATTAGCGTCCTGCACGCTCTGATGATGAAAAGCAAGGTGATGTCGGACGTCGCCGAGAAGGGGATTGCGCTAAGCTGCTGGACGGTTGACAGGGTGGGAACGCTGAAAAAGGCGCGCAGGTTCGGAGCCGCCTATGTGACGACAAACTGCGTCAAACCGATGTAAGTTTGCGTTAAAAGCTGTTTTAACCGCAATTTGTAATTGAGGAGAAAGCCGCATAAGCAGTCAGTTGAAAAGATACAACTCTTTGCGAAAGCTCGGAGCAAATCACAGTAATGCTTTCAGGATGGTTAACTGCCGAAAAGGTTATCAATATGTGTGCGGCAGCGCCACAATCCATGCGGCATCACAAACAAGCGTTTAGAAAAAAGAGGTCTGACATCTCTGTCAAACCTCTATGCAAAAGTCCATTTAGCAGTATCTGCTACGAATTGAACCGCTCGTACTGAACGGTATACACGATGGTGGGAGGGGCGAAGCCTTTGCGGGTAGCCTGTACTCGATTGCTTTTATTTTACATTTTTTCTCCCGAGTCATCAATGGTCAGGCGGTTGACGAGCGTCAGCTTTGTGCCGTCGTTCTCATATGAGCTGCCGTTCCGGCGCAGCATATTGATAAACGTCACTCTGCCGCCGCGTGTTTTGAGCATCGGATCTCCGAGGTTATAGCCGTTCCTCGCTATTACCGTGCGTTTTGCAAATTTCCTAACCTTCAAACAAAAACACGAGTCCATCCTTATCCACGGTGACTGTAACGGCGGTGTTGCGCCATCCTTGCGACAGTCTTTTCCAAGTACCGTCATCTTTCTCCATCTTGTCACTACCGCCCTGCCAGATGTTTACGGTAATGCCGTTCGGAGAGGACAGATCGCCGTTTGAGCCGATGCTCATATTGGTTGAAAAGCGGTAACCCGACGCGTCATATGCCTCCTCGATCAAAAATCCGAATGACGAAAGCGCATTGGCATACCTTTCTAAAAGCTCGTTTCGCTTATCGGCGGCACAGGGCAGGCAGAGCGCCGACGGTAGGTTTTCGGAAATATCCGCCGTATACTCTCTTAAAGGGACAAGTTTCAAGCTATCTTCATATTGCTCGTATTGCTTTTGCTTAACAGCACTCCCTTTGATATTGTATTTTTCAGCGCGTGGCTTTCCCTCCGCAACAAATTTACTCTCAGATGATGCCAAATAGTTATGGTTAAGACCACTCTGTACCGTATAATGATCCATCCCGAATCCGGCCGTACTGTATGTTTTTCTGTATACCACTTTTTTCAGATGCTCGCTATAATATAATCCAACATCTCCGGCCACGCTGACGTCAAAGGAAAA
>CAZQXZ010000046.1:11964-15141 GCA_964597515.1 uncultured Eubacteriales bacterium
CGTGGGCATCGTTCACCGATGTTAAGAAAAGTGTAATATCCTGCAACGAATCGCCGTCTATATCCCATTGGTAGGCGCTGTTCGATGTGTCCTGAAGTGTCGAAACAAGTAATCTGGCCTTTAAAATTAGAATATCCGTGTTAAAATCACCGGTCAGCTTTGACGACGTATAATCGATTTTCGGCGCGGTCTTTTTTGTTGTTTTCTGGGTCCCTGAGGACGGATTTGTTTTTTCATAGCAAAGTGTCGCGTTTTTGTCTCCGAAAATCAGCACCTTTGCCTTGACGCCGTCTATCGCGGTATCCTGCGCGCCGTTTTTCTGCTGCGCGTATTTTAGGGCAGCGGATACGGTCTGCGCTTTTTTGTTTTTTAAGGTCGCCAACGCTCCGAAGACTGACTGGATCATCTTCAAATCGTATTCCGTATGTACCGTGCTGCTGTTGGCAAAAACGGCGGACGCACCTTTATCAAGAAAAGCATCCGCCAAATCGCTCGTCGCGCCGCTGGAACAACTTCCGATATAGACAATAACGCTTGTTTTTGGAAAGTCTCCTAAATATTTCTCGAAAAAGTGATGCGAAACCACCGCGTGGCCTTTGCTGTCTTTAGCGATAAACCCTTTATTTATATCGGAAATATACTTTGATCGGATTTCTTTGTACGAAATGGTCGTACCCAATACAATGCCGAAATCATCCCAGTTTCCGCCGTGCCCGTCCCAAATTACTACGCTGTATTGATTCAAACTTTTTATAAACTCCAACGTGACTTCACTATTATCGCGGTTGTCGTCACCGCTTGTACCGTCTGATAGAAATGAATAGAAGTCTGAGAACTCCTGCAACGCTTTGGCGGCGGTATCCGGAGCTTCTTTTAGTTCTTTAGAAATACTTTTGATTTGTGAAAATTCTTTCTGAGATGGCTGTAGTGTAACAATCTTGCCATCGCTTCCGCCAGCATTAAGCTCCGCCGTTTCGGGCATATATAAAAATGTTTCACCGCTTTTTTGCCTAATGACAACCCCGGAGGCGCTTTTCTCACAAGAGGCAACCTCCTTATTTTCTTGCAGTGACTGCGCGTAGGAGTAAACCGCGTCAATCACGGCGCTTCGCTTGATTTCGTCAACATACCCCTGAGCGTTCAGATAGTCTTTCTCAATATCCTGCGTTTCGACTATAAAACGCTCCATCATTTTTTGCCGTTCGGAATCAACGTAAAAAACGACCACAACCGAAACTCCCGCCATCACGAGCACGACCGATAAAAAAATCGCAATAAGCTTACCGATTTGCCTGCCTTTGCGACGGACTTCCAGTTGGAAGGATTCTTCCTTAGTCTGCTCTAAAACATGACCACAATTTGTACAATATAAGTAATCGTCGTCATTCGCTTCTCCGCAATTTTTACAGTACATTAAACCCATATCGATTTTTCCCCTGGTTCATGAAATCATCGCATGCGCTAACCTTATCTTTTTACGCTTGCTTCCAAATACTCAACGACGTCCTTGATGGTTACGAGAGTCTGAAGTATCCTGTCGGGAATTACGATATTATATTTTTCCTCGATGATGCACACAAGATCCAACAGCTCAACCGAGTTAAGCCCCAAGTCGGCGGTTAGGACAGAGTCGGGCTTGATGTCCGCTACCTTGCCGTCCGTATAGTCGTGAAGTATTGCCAAAAGTTCCTCTCTCATTTTGCTTCCTCCAAAGTTTCAGTTGTTTGTAATTTTTTTTGTTCCCAAATGTAGTTGAATATTTCTTCGGTGGCGAGCGATATTTTCGTTACTGAAAATTCACAGCCCTCGGGGAATACGTACCAGGTGTCTTCAAGCGTGTTCATGTCTATGCAGTCCCTGTGCCTGCCGTATCTGTAAGCGTATTCTATGTGTATGGCGTATTGACCCGCCGCGGGCAGATGCATTTCAAACGGCTCGCCGTCATAATCACGGATGCCCTTTAAGGAAAAACCGTTTATGTCGTGGACGAGAGTTCCCTTGCCAAGGTAGATAAAGCCGCGCGAGTTGGGCAGGTCGTTGACTTCAACCTTTGACTCAAAACGGTACGCGCCGCTCTCAATCTCCTTGCGTACCTGCCGGCGCTCCCATAGGTACCAGTCTGTCGGAAACTTGAACTCGGTTTCACCCTTGTCCGCCTCAAGCTCGCCGTAATAATTGAGAGTCCAGGATTTGCCGCAGCTTTTGCAGAAAACCTGCGCGCCCTTTGAATCCATTTTATACTCCGTCATACAGTTCGGGCATTGATAAAGCGCTCTATGAAGCCCTTCGGCGCGTTTTTTATACGTTACCTTGACCTTGTTTTCGCTCTGCCACTTAAAATCGTCGTTATAGAGCAGCTCGCGAACCTTCGCGTTTATTTCGTCAACAGAGGCTGTTTTCAGCTCCTCGGGCGTAAACGCCTGCGTTAAGGTGGCCTCAAACGGAATGACGCGTCTGCGCTTATGATTGCCCCAGAAAGGGTCGAATATGTGATGCCCGCTGTATTTTAAGGTGACAACGGGAACGCCCTGCCTTTTAAGAAGCTGCCCTACCGCGTCGGGAATGACCTCGGTGACTCCGCACAGCGAATAGCGCGCCTCTACATAAATGCCGTAAACGCCGCCGTCCTTCAACACTTTTTTGCACTGGCGAAGAAGGTTTATATCGGCGGTATACTTTCTTTTTGGCACGCCGCCAATCCTGCGCAGAAAGTATTCCCTTCCGATAAAATCATCCACGGCTGCCGGATAGCATCCGCGGTGCGGACAGATTGCCGAACACATGACATAAAAATCAACGAACGCGCTGTGGTTGCAAAGCAGGATATACGGAGGCTTTACACCCTTCATTCTTACTCTGTGTACCTTCCCTAAATGCGCCCATCTTCTCAAAGTAGTAAAAAACCATACGAAAACCATGATATGGAGAGGTTGCTTCATAGGCTCCTTCATCATGTCAAACTTTTTTTCGGCGGGAGGTCCCTTTCGCACATATTTGCCGAGTTTGCGGCTCATTTTTTCACCCCCTGATATTTGAATAAAATAAAGTATAGCACAAAATTATTTACAGGGCAACATTAAAATTAATTTTATCCGCCGTAAATTATTGACAATATTCCGGTAATAAGATAAACTTACTATATATATCGTGCGGGAGGGACGCGGTGAGGGGTTATGA
>CAZQXZ010000047.1:0-15137 GCA_964597515.1 uncultured Eubacteriales bacterium
AACGTCCTTATACATTTTAATATATTCATTTGCCGATTTACCCCAGCTGTTGTCGCACAGCATGGCGCGCTTCATCAAGATTTCCCAGCCGCTTTTGTCCGCGTAACCCACGCACGCGCGTCCGAGCGCGCCGAGCATATCGCGCGCCTCATAATTTGTGAATACAAAGCCGTTGCCCTTGCCGTCGCCGCTGTCTCTTACGGTGTCTTTAAGACCGCCCGTTTCACGCACCAAGGGTATGGAGCCGTAACGCAAGGCTACCATCTGCGAGAGTCCGCAGGGCTCGCTTTTAGAGGGCATAAGGAAAATATCGCTTCCCGCGTATATTTTTCTGGCAAGCTCGGGAACAAATCCGAGGGTGAGCGAAAACTTATCGGGGTATTTTAAGGCTGTTTCCTTGAAAAAGCTCTCATACTGCCACTCGCCCGAGCCCAGTACGGCAACCTGAACGTCCGTTGTGCTGAGGAACTCGTCAAGGACGGTCCTTACGAGGTCAAGCCCCTTATGCGAGACAAGCCTTGTCACCATTCCTATGACGGGCGTGTCTTTTTTTTGCGGCAGACCTAACCTCTTTTGAAGCTTTTTTTTGTTTACCGCCTTATTTTCAATATTTTCGGCGCAATAGTTTGCGTAAATATCCGCGTCCGTTTCCGGATTATAGCTCTCGGTGTCTATACCGTTGAGGATGCCTTGAATTTTCCATGAACGCGCTTTCAGTATAGTGTCAAGGCCGTGCGAATACCACGGGTCTAAAATCTCTTTGGCATAAGAAGGACTTACGGTCGTAACGACATTGGCGCACTCGACGCCCGCCTTCATCAGGTTTACGCAGTTGTCGTACTCCAGAAGGCTCGTATGCTTTGGGTCGGCGCCTATAACGTTGTCTATAAGCTCTTTCCCGTACATGCCCTGATACTGTATGTTATGAATGGTAAAAACTGTTTTTATGTTTTCGTATCCCGGGCGCCCGGCATATATGGTCGAATAGTAAAACGGCGTAAGCGCGGTCTGCCAGTCGTTACAGTGTATAATATCCGGTTTAAACCCGATACTCGGCAAGATTTCAAGCACGGCGCGTGAAAAAAAGGCAAATCGCTCGGCGTCGTCATAATGACCGTAAATGGTATCCCTCTTAAAATAGTACTGATTATCTATAAGATAATATATCACGCCGCCCGCCTTAGCCTCAAAAATCCCGCAGTATTGCCTGCGCCACGCGACGGGTACGGATATATGCGTGATAAATTTCATAGACTCCCTGAGCGTTGTATCTATTGTGCTGTAAAGCGGCATGACGACGCGGCAGCCGACAAGCCTTTTCCTCAAAGCCTGCGGGAGCGACCCTGCCACCTCCCCGAGTCCTCCGCTTGCGGCGAACGGAAGCGCCTCGCTTGTTGCGAATAAGACCTTCATTTCTGTAATCATCCTTTCTATGCTGTAAGAAATCAGAAAGATTTTACCGTTAAAATCCGCGGAACATATTGTATCCGCCTGTCGCGGAATAGATTAGTTTTGACAGGTTAACCCACAAATCTGACTTAAAGAAAATCATCGCAAGTATCATAAGCAATATTGCGGGCAGAACTATTTCAGCAACGCTTGTTATCAGCAGCCCTCTTTTGAGCTTGTAAAAGCTTTTTTCAAGCTTTTCGAGCCGAGCGTCGAGTTCTTTAAGCTTGCCGCTGTCCGAGCTTGTTAGCACGGCGGCGACGCCCGGCTCCGGCGCTCCCTCCGTAACCGTCGGGACGACTGCCTCCGGAAAACGTCCTCTTAGCTCTTTGAGTATTTCAGAGTATTCATCGCTTCTGCCTGCAACCTCTTTTTCAAGCACCGCGTCGAGCCATCTGACCTTTGGTAAAACCCTGTCAAATCCCTCTGAGCCGTCATCCTCAGCCGCCGTGAGCGCGCCGAGCTGCTTGCCGCAATAACCGCAAACAGACATAGCGGCGCCTGAGGGCGTGTCAACCTTTACGAAATCAAACGCTTCCGTTTTGCAACCGCAGACCGGACAAATATCATTCATTACAAACAGCTCCTTTTTCGCGATACGCGTCGCTTGACTATATGATTATTCCCTTGCCTATGTACATAGGATAAGTTTTCGCTCCCCGTAGGGTCTTGTGGGGAGTAATGACGGCGCTCTTATCGGTTATGACGCATTTAAGCTCGGCGCCGTCTCCTATGTATGTGTCCTGCATCAGTATGCAGTTTTGAACGAGCGCGCCCTTAGAGACCCGCACGCCCCTCGAAAGCACGGAGTTTTCGACAGTTCCCTCTATTATGCAGCCGTCTGAAATCAGCGAGTTTGAAACCTTTGAGCCGAGTCCGTATACGACGGGCATATCGTTTCTGATTTTTGTGAATACGGGTCTGTCCGCGTTGAATAAATCAGCTCTTATTTCAGGCTTCAACAGATCCATATTTATATTGAAATATGAAACAAGGCTGTCAATCGTGCCGCAAAATCCGCCGATTTTGTAGCAATAAATATTAAATTTCGATACGTTCTTCTGTATGACGCTTTTCTCAAAGCTCTCATAGCTGTAACTCTCGGCGTCGCCTATGAGCCGTTCGAGCAGAGCCTTTCTCATTAGCACCGTGTCTATCGAATACATAACCTCGCCGTCGGTTTTAGGACTGATGGCGACGCTTTTTACAGCCGAGTTTTCATCGCAGTCAAACGCCATAACATTTTTGAGCGCGGGCAGCCTGCCGTAATCCGCAACCACGGTAATATCCGCGCCCCGTTTCGTATGGAATTCAAAAAGCTCGTTATAGTCTATATTATAGACGGTATTGGTATCGCATATTAAAATATATTCCTCGTTGGAGCCGGATATAAAGTCCATAATACGGTTAAGGCTGCCTATTCTGTCCGCGCTGCTGTCCGCCTCCCCCGCCTGAAACGGCGGCAGCATAAAAAGACCGTCCCTTTTCCTTGATAAATCCCACGGCCTGCCGCTCCCTAAATGGTCCATAAGTGAGCGGAAATTGCTGTTCGTTATAACGCCGACCTTTGAAATTCCGCAGTTCACGAAGCCCGACAGGACAAAATCAATTAGACGGTATCTGCCGCAAAACGGCACGGAACCCATCGTGCGTCTCGCGGTCAGCTCGCTTATACATTCGTCATGCGAGTTTGAATAAATAAGCCCGAGTACGTCGTTCGCTCTCATACTATATCGCCCTCTTTCACATCTTCGCTTATCATGGATTTAGCTTTTACCTTCGCCGCGGCGCCCACCTTGACGCCGCCTCCGACAACAGCCACGCCCCAGTCGTTCAGGTCTCCGATTTTTTGAGGGTTTTCCCCGACTACGGCGCCGGCGCCTATAACGGCGTCCTCGGCGACAATGGCGTACTGCACGACAGCTCCTTCCTTTATGGTAGCTCCGGGCATCACAATAGAATAGTCCACAACCGCGCCCTTTTCGACATTTACTTTGGAAAACAGCACCGAATACTCGATATTTCCCTCGATACTGCACCCTTCGGCGACAATGGAGTTTTGAAGAACCGCGCCGTCCGATACATATTGCGGCGGAGTGACGGGGCTTCTGCCGTAAATTTTCCACGAGCTGTCGCTCAGGTCTATATTGGCCTTTGGATTGAGCAGGTCAAGATTGGCCTCCCACAGGCTGTCGATGGTCCCCACGTCCTTCCAATAACCGTCAAAAGGAAAGGCGTACATTTTCTCGCCCGCCCTGTGCATGGCGGGAATAACGTCCTTGCCGAAATCGTTCGACGAGCCGCTGTCGGACTCATCCTCGATAAGATACCGGCGCAGCTTATCCCATGTGAACATATAGACGCCCATTGACGCCTTGTTGCTCTTCGGGTTTTTCGGTTTTTCCTCAAAATCTGTGATAGCGCCGCTTTCGTCCGTGAACATCAGCCCGAAGCGCGACGCTTCCTCCCACGGCACCTCAAGCATGGCTATTGTACACGCCGCGCCCTTTTCCTTGTGATATTGCAGCATCTTGGAATAATCCATTTTATATATATGGTCGCCCGAAAGAACGGCGACATATTCAGGAGAGTACCTCTCTATAAAATTGATATTCTGATATATCGCGTTTGCGGTACCCTTATACCACTGAGTGCCTTTAATCTGCTGATAAGGCGACAGGATATGGACGCCGCCCCGCGCGCGGTCAAGATCCCACGGCTGACCGTTCCCGATATAATCGTTAAGCTCAAGGGGCTGGTACTGCGTTAGAATTCCGACTGTATAAATGCCTGAATTTACGCAGTTGGACAGGGGAAAGTCAATAATTCTGTATTTGCCGCCATACGGGACGGCGGGCTTCGCGATAGAGTTTGTAAGTACGCCTAAGCGGCTCCCCTGACCGCCCGCAAGAAGCATCGCGATGCACTCGGTCTTTTTTAGCATTGTCGTAATCTTCCCTTCACACCGTTTTATTTTCATCTACGGGTTTTTTTATCAGATACAGAGAGGACATAGGCGGGAGTTTCAGCTCAATACTCCATTTCTTTGCGTGCATCGGCCGTTTAACCGCCTTATATATCTTTTTAAGCCTTTCGCCGCCGCCTCCGAACTGTTTGCCGTCTGAATTGAACACAAGCTCATATGAGCAGTCGCCGCTTACTCCTATTCTGTACCGTTCGCGCCCTACGTTGGTGAGATTGCATACGGCGATAAGCGTATTCTTTTGCTCGTCCGTGCGCTCAAACGCTATGACGGAGTTGTCGCAGTCGTCGCTGACAAGCCACGCAAAGCCCTCCCAGCTGTAATCTATCTGCCAGAGCGCCGGAGTCTTTTTATAAAAGGCGTTGAGCTTTTTCGTGTATAATTGCAGCTCCCTGTGCCTGTCATAATCCAAAAGAAGCCAGTCAAGACCCTGCTCGCAGTTCCACTCTATAAACTGACCGAACTCCTGACCCATAAACAGAAGCTTTTTACCCGGATGCGCGTACATATACCCCAAAAACGCTCTTACGCCGGCGAACTTTTCATCATATTCGCCCGGCATTTTTTCAATCAAAGACTTTTTGCCGTGAACGACCTCGTCGTGCGATATGGGCAGTATGAAGTTTTCCGAAAAAGCATAGAAAAACGAGAAGGTGATAAGGTCGTGGTTATATTTTCTGAAATAACCGTCAAGTGAGAAATATTTGAGAATGTCATTCATCCATCCCATATTCCATTTGAAGTTAAAGCCGAGTCCTCCAAGGTAAACGGGTTTGGATACCAGAGGCCAGGACGTGCTTTCCTCGGCGATTACGAGGACGTCTCCAAAGCTTTCAAAAAGCGTTTCGTTCAGCTTTTGAAGGAACGCAGCAGCTTCAAGGTTTTCGTTTTTCCCGTTTAAGTTAGGAATCCATTCGCCGTCCTCTCTGCCGTAATCGAGATAAAGCATCGAGGCGACGGCGTCAACGCGAAGCCCGTCTATATGATACTGTGAGAGCCAGAAATAGGCGTTGGAGATAAGGAAGCTTTGAACCTCCTTCTTCCCGTAGTCGAATACCCTCGTCCCCCATTGCCTGTGCTCGCCCTTGCGCATATCCGCGTACTCATAAAGCGGTTCTCCGTCAAACTCGTATAGACCCTGCTCGTCCTTGGGAAAATGCGCGGGAACCCAGTCCATTATAACGCCTATGCCCGCTCTGTGACATTCGTCCACAAAATACTTAAAATCGTCGGGCGTTCCGTACCTCGACGTTACCGCGAAGTAACCGGTTATCTGGTATCCCCACGAACCGTCGTAAGGATGCTCGGCAAGCGGCATAAGCTCGATGTGCGTGAAGCCCATATCCTTAACATACGGAATAAGCTCGTTCGCGAGGTCTCGGTATGACAAAAAATTGCCGTCCGCGTGCTTTTTCCACGAACCCGCGTGAAGCTCGTAAATGCTGACAGGCAAATTATAAACGGGCTTCTTGCCGCGTTCTCTGAGCCATTTGGCGTCGCGCCAAGCGTATTCGCCGGCATCATAAATCTTTGAGGCTGTGCCGGGTCTTGTTTCCATATGTACGGCATAAGGGTCGCTTTTTAACAGCACTCTTTTGTCGGCGGCCGTTATGGCGAATTTATACGCGTCATAATTTTGAACGCCCTGTACCGCGCACTCCCACACCCCGCCGTTGTTCAGGCGTTTCATAGGGGAGGCGGAAACGTTCCAGCCGTTAAAGTCTCCCACCACAGAGACCGCAAGGGCATGGGGAGCCCAGACGCGGAAAACATACGCGTTTTCACCCGCGCCGTGCGCGCCGAGGAAATCATACGCCATACGGTTGTTTCCCTGGTGAAACACATATAGCGGAAAGTCCTTTTCGTTTTCTGTCTTTCTCTTTTTCACCGCGTCACCCCTTTACTAAGTTGGAAGTTGCAGGTTGGAAGTTGCAAGTTTTGGGAGGGCTTCGCCCTCACCCGTATTTAAGTTGGAAGTTGCAGGTTGGAAGTTGCAAGTTTTGGGAGGGCTTCGCCTTCACCCGATTAAGTTGGAAGCCGGAAGTTTGTGGTGTAAATACACTTCGTTTTTTCCTTTTAAATCTAACATCATAATAATAGCAAATCCTGAGATTATTTTCAATACATTTTTTAAGTGTTTTGTTAAAACGAAGCAAATAATTATTACGAATTTTTGTGCAAATAGCCCAAGCGGGCATATTTTTATATTTATAATTATTGAATAATAAAATAGCTTGTGCTACAATAAAATTCAAACACGACTGGAGTTTTTTATGGATATGATAAAAACAATATTGCCTCTTTGTAAAAAATACGGAGTTTTCGGCGTTTTATCCGCCCTTTCCATAGCGGCGGAGGTAGCTGTCGAGGTCCGTATTCCTTTTTTACTTTCACAGATAATCAACTTGGGTATCATGAAAAGCGATTTCGAGCTTGTAAAATCGCTTGGGCTTAAAATGATTTTTATGGCGCTTATATCGCTCGTTTTCGGCGTGCTCGCGGCAAGGTTTTCCGCCCTTTTCGGAACGGGCTTCGGCTGTGAGTGCCGAAAATCCCTGTTTGATAAAATTCAGGATTTCGCCTTTTCAAATATCGACCGGTTCGGCTGCGCCTCTCTTATAACGAGGATAACCGCCGATACGAACATGCTGCAAAACGTTTTTATGATGGCGGTCAGAATATGCGTGCGCGCTCCGCTGATGTTCGTTATGGCGATTGTCTACGCCGTAAGAATTGATACGAGGCTATCGTCGGTGTTTTTAATAGCCGCGCCTTTTATGACGGTGTCGATTATACTGATAGGCAGGGCTGCGCATCCGCGTTTCAGGAGCATGTTTGATAAGTACGACAAATTCAACTCCCGAGTTCAGGAAAACCTTATAGCGGTAAGGGTTGTAAAGACGTTCGTGAGGGCAAGGCATGAAAAAGAGAAGTTCAAAGCGAGCAACGACGAGCTTCGTGACGCTTCGGTTCTCGCCGAAAAGCTTATCATTCTCAACAACCCGATTATGTCCGTTTCTATGTATTTCTGCATAGTGGCTATCCTGTTTATAGGCAGCCGTCTGATTGTCGGCGGCTCTCTTGAAATAGGAGACCTTTCGGCGACAATTTCTTATGTCTCTCAAATACTTATGTCGCTGATGATGATATCAATGATACTTGTAATGTCCGTAATGGCAAAGGCGTCGCTTGGCCGCGTATGTGCCATACTCAATGAAAAACCCGCCATAAATGACGATGACGCCAATAAGTCTTTGGAAGTTGAAAACGGCTCTGTCGAGATGAAAAACGTGTGCTTCAAGTACGACCCAAAAGGCAACAAAAACGTGCTTGACGATATAAACCTCTGTATAAAATCCGGAGAAACCGTAGGAATTATAGGCGGCACTGGCAGCGCGAAATCGTCTCTCGTCCAGCTAATCCCGAGGCTGTATGAGGCCGCAAGCGGCGAGATACTCGTGGGAGGACGCTCTATAAAGGAATATACGCTCGAAAACCTGCGCGCGGGCGTATCAATGGTACTACAAAACAACGTGCTGTTTTCGGGAAGCATCAGGGAAAATCTTCTTTGGGGAGACGAAAACGCCACTGACGAGGAAATAAAAAAGGCATGTGAAGCCGCTCAGGCTCTCGGTTTTATAGAGTCCTTCGCCGACGGCTTTGACACAGACCTCGGTCAGGGAGGGGTAAACGTTTCCGGCGGTCAGAAGCAGCGGCTGACCATTGCGCGGGCGCTGCTTAAAAAGCCGAAAATACTCATTTTTGACGACAGCACGAGCGCCGTTGATACGGTAACGGACAAAAAAATCAGAGAAGCGCTCAAAGAGTCGGGCGATACGACGAAAATTATTATAGCCCAGAGAATAGCGTCGGTAATGGACGCCGACAGGATATTCGTCCTCGACGACGGCAAGCTGAACGACGCGGGAACGCACGAAGAGCTTTTGGAGCGAAACGAAATTTACAGGGAAGTATATATGTCCCAGCAGGAAGGGGGCGGCGACAATGGCGCAGCCTAAACATGCCCCACAAAAAACGGTGCAGCCGAAAGGTCCAGGTATGCAGATGAGGTTTGAAAAACCCAAGGACGCGCGGCGCACATTCGGCAGGCTGATGAGCTACATATTCAGGCAAAAATACTCCTTGTACCTCGTCGTGCTGCTCGTCATGGTAAGCTCCGGCTCGGGCGTTGCGGGAACGTATATGCTAAAGCCCATCGTCGCGCAGCTTGAAACCGCGCTGAAAGGCGGGGACGCCGGGATATGCCTGTCCAATATTTCAATGCTTTTGGCTCTGCTTTCCGGAATATACCTTTTAGGCGCGGCGGCGCAGTACATATATTCAAGAATTATGCTTAACGTGTCACACAGAACGCTCAATCTGCTCAGGAAAGAGCTGTTCGAGCATTTGCAGGATTTGCCTGTCGGTTTTTTTGACAGGCACACGCACGGCGAGCTGATGAGCCGCTTCACCAATGACGTCGATACGGTAAGGGAGGCTGTCAGTCAGGGCGTTGTGCAGACCATAACGTCGCTTATCACCGTAATCGGAACGTTTGTTATGATGGCTGTGCTCAGTCCCGTTTTGCTGTGCCTTGTGCTTGCAATGCTCGTGCTGATGCTTTTTACCGTAAAGGTAATAGGTAAAAAGAGCGCGGGGTATTTCCGCAGGCAGCAGCAGGCGGCGGGCGCCGTAAACGGCTATGCGGAGGAGCATATAGAGGGTCAGAAGGTAGTAAAGGTTTTCTGCCGCGAGAGTATTACAAAGGAAACATTCGGAAAGATAAACGAGGAGATGAGGAAAGCCGCAGCCGACGCCCACACCTACGCGAGCGTGCTTATGCCCATCATGGGCAACCTTTCCTATCTCTGCTACGCGGCGACGGCGACGGCGGGCGCGGCTCTTATAATCAAGGGGATAACGTCCCTTGACATCGCGTCGTTAGTCTCGTTCTTGCAATATACAAGGCAGTTTTCACAGCCCGTCACCCAGGTCTCGCAGCAGTTTAACAATATTCTCGCCGCTCTCGCCGGAGCGGAGCGCATATTTGCGATTTTGGACGAAAAATCCGAAGACGACGAAGGCTCCGTTTCCCTTGTAAACGCCGCCGTAAACGAGGACGGCGCTATTGCCGAGTGTTCCGGATATACAGGAGCATGGGCGTGGAAACGCCCCTGTGCCGGCGGTTCCTTCACTTATACGCTTATGCGCGGCGACGTCAGGTTTCACAACATAACGTTTTCCTACGACGGGAACACGGACGTTCTTTCGGACGTTTCCCTGTTCGCGAAGCCGGGCGAAAAAATCGCGCTTGTAGGCGCCACAGGCGCGGGCAAAACGACCGTAACCAATCTGATAAACCGCTTCTATGACATAGGCGACGGTAAAATTACGTACGACGGTATCGACATAAAGGAAATAAAGAAAGACTCTTTGCGCTTCTCCCTTGTAACGGTGCTTCAGGATACCCACCTGTTTACGGGTACCGTCGAGGAAAACATAAGATACGGCAAGCTTGACGCCTCGCACGAGGAAATCGTCGCCGCGGCGAAGCTCGCCAACGCCCACGCGTTTATAACCCGCCTGCCTGACGGTTACAATACCGTGCTGACGGGCGACGGAGGAAATCTGAGCCAGGGTCAGCGCCAGCTCCTTTCGATAGCAAGAGCCGCAGTCGCAAATCCCCCTGTACTGATACTTGACGAGGCGACAAGCTCTATTGACACGCGAACCGAAAAGCTTGTCGAAAAGGGTATGGATAAGCTTATGGAGGGCAGGACAGTGTTCGTAATCGCCCACAGACTCTCTACCGTAAGGAACGCAAAGGCGATACTCGTACTTGAAAACGGCAAAATAACAGAGCGAGGCGGCCACGCGGAGCTGCTCGCTCAAAAGGGCAAATATTATCAGTTCTATACGGGCAGCTTAGAGATCAATTGAAATCCAATAGCTCGCGCGCGTCAAAAAGCAGGTAAGCGGCTCCGGCTTTTTCAAGCTCCTCGCTCGTCCCAAAGCCGAACACGGCTCCCGCTCCGTCTATACCGGCGGCTGAAGCCCCCTCGATGTCGAGGTATCTGTCTCCTATCATCAGCGCCTTTGACTTATCGGCGCACCCGAGCATATAAAGGGCGTTTTCGATAAGCGCTTTTTTGCCTGAAAAGCTTTTATCAAAGCTCTCGGCTGAAACGGCGTCAAAATACTTGTATATATCAAAGCTCTCAGATATTTTCTCAATAAATTTTACGGGCTTTGACGAAGCGACGGCGATTTTCTTGCCCCTCTTTTTAAGCTCCGAAAGAACCTCCCTGACACCGTCGTAAACCTCACAGTCTAAGCATCCCTGTGCGCCGTAACGCTCGCGGTATTTTAAGACAAGCAAGTTTGCAAGCTCGTCCGGGACATTATAATAATCCTTAAAGCTCTGAAAAAGCGGCGGACCTATAAAGCCATCCAGCACGTTCGGGTCGTTTTCCGTTATCCCGTAAAAACTCAGCGCGTACATAACGCAGCTTTTTATGCTTTTCTGCGTATCCATAATCGTTCCGTCAAAATCAAACAGGTAATAATCGTATTCTTTCAAGTCTGTCCCCCCGTAAAAGTAAAAACTATAAAACAATTATATATGAAACGGCACGGTTTGTAAACGCTGTATTTTATATATAACCGTAAAAGGAGATGCGAATATGCGGGTCTTTGAGGAAGCCAAAATAACCGTTTCGGGGAATATACTGCCTTTCGGCTCTTTCGCGCCGTTTTTGGACATTGCAGACGCGAGTCTTTCGGAACATACGCGCCAAAGCCTTATCAAAAACGCCGAAAAGATACTTGAAACGCCGTTTGAACTGTTGAAGGCGACAGACTATCTGCGGTTTTACAGAGACGGCGACCGCTCCGTATACGAGGATATATTTTTCGATAGGCGAAAAATGGTCTTCACTCTTTTAATGGGCGAATACGCCGAAGGAAAAGGGCGCTTTGCGGACAAGCTTGCCGAAGGAGTCTGGCACATATTGGAGGAGACGACATGGTGTATTCCCGCCCATATGAAAACTCTGGATGAGGAGAATTACGGTCTTTGCGACGAATACGGCGCCGAGGTCAAAAACCTCGACTTGTTTTCGGCTTCGACCGGAGCTTTACTCGCCGCCGCATACCGTTATGGGAAGGACGCGCTTGACGGCGTCACTCCCGTCATAACAGGCAGGGTGATTTATGAGCTCAACCGACGGATATTCACGCCGTTTCTGGATAATCCCGAGCTTTGGTGGAAGGGTGAACACGGCTTGAAGGTCAACAACTGGAACCCGTGGATAATATCAAACGTCCTGACCGCGGCAGCCTTTTGCGCTTTTGAGCTTCCCCTGCGTGAGAAAATTGTTAAAAACGCGATTTGCTGGCTCGATAATTTCACACAGGGCTACGCGCCCGACGGCGGATGCGACGAGGGCCCGAGTTACTGGAACGTAGCGGGAGGCTCGTATTTTGAATGTCTTGAAATTTTATACGATATGTCGGCGGGTAAAATAGACGTCTTCGGCGACCCCTTTGTCGCGAAAATCATGCAGTATATAATGAGCTCACATATTTCGGGCAGTTTTTTCCTTCCGTTCGCCGACACTCACCCGAGGCTTACGGCGAGCTATCCGCTAATTGCGCGCTGCGGTGAAAAAATAAATTCAAAGGCGCTTTACGCTTTCGGAGTTTGTGAAAGTAAAAAAATCGATATTTCAGCATTAAACGCCTCTTGCCCGTACAGAAGCGTTAAACAGCTGTTTTGCGTTTTTGACGAAAAGGTAACGTATATGCCGGAAAAAAGCGTATACTTTGAAAACCTCTGCGTAGCAGCCCTGCGCGAGTCCGAAAGCGAAAACGAGGGTTTTTATTTGACCGTCAAGGGTGGTCATAACAATGAGAGCCACAACCACAACGACGCCGGAAACTTCGCCGTATACTTTAACGGCGAGCCTCTTGTCATAGACGTCGGCGTCGGCACATATTGCAAGGACACCTTTTCGTCAAACCGGTATAAGATTTGGACTATGCAGTCCTCCTTCCACAACCTGCCCGAAATAAACGGAATTCAGCAAAAGGCGGGCGAGTGTTACCGTGCGAAAAACGCCGTGTTTGACAGGGAAAAGCAAACGTTTTCACTCGAGCTTTCGGACGCCTATCCGAAAGAGGCTTTGCTTGACAGCTTTGTGAGAACGGCTGCGCTTTCGGACAAAACCGTTACCGTTTGCGACGAGGTGTCTCTTAAAGAAAAGGGTAAAATAGCGTTCAATATTATGCTTGCCGACAAGCCCGAAGAAAAAAGCGGCGCGCAGCTTGCGCTTGCCGCGGGGAGAACGCTCAGATTTTCTCCCTCCCTTGATGTAAAAACAGAAGAAATCCCCCTCACAGACAGCGGCTTAAAGCGCGACTGGGAAAGGGATAGCCTGTATAGGGTTATTCTGACCGAGGAAAACACGCGGGGCGGAAAATATCAGCTTAAATTAGAGTAGTTTCTTCACTTTTAGCAGGCTTTTCCCGCGGGCTGCGGGAGTATTTTTCAAAAAAATCAAACATTCTTTGCGTAGTCCTCACGCTCTCGTCCATATCCGGATAAAGAACGGGGAAAACGTGTTCAAGCAGCTTACCGTTACTCCTTGACCAATACATAAACTTATAGACGACTCCGTAATTCGCGAAAAGCTCAGCCGCTTTTTTTGACGCTTTTTTAGTTATAACGTCTCCCGTGCTGCTCACAAGGAAGCACGGGGGAATTTTCCCGTTTTGAAGCAGAGCTTCAAGGGTCAGGTATTTCGCGAATTCCTTTTTCTTATATTTGGGTCCGAGCATCGGCTTCGTATATATACTTGAAAAGCTTCTGCTTGCCATATCGAAAAACGGGCATATAAGGCAAACCGCGTTAAACTCAAGCTCTCCGCCCGACACGCCGAACGCCTTTTCTAACAATGGGTTGCCGTATATTACAGACGTATATCCGGCAAGCTGCCCGCCCGCCGAGTCGCCTGTTATATACACGTTGTTCCTGTCACACGGGAACTCGTCCATATGCTCCTCTATCCAGCGAAGGGCGGCAAATATGTCTTTAAGCTGGTCTGTCATAAACGCCTGCGGAGCCAAACGGTAGCTCAGGCTGAAAACGGTATACCCCGCGCTTGAAAGGTAAAGGTTATAGTTCTTGTTAAGTTCTTTGTAGCCGTACATCCAGCCCCCGCCGTGTATGTCGATAATTACGGGCAGCTTCGCATCCTTTCCCAAAACCCTGCGCGGATAGTAAACGTCAAGCAAATGCGCGCGGTCGCCGTCGTCGATATAAGGAATATCAACGATTTCCTCGATGCCGTACACAGGCGTCTGGGCTTCTATTCTTTTTTTGTCCTTCTTCTCAATAAAGCTCCAATGCTTCTTGAATATGCTAAAAAGGACGCCCACAAAAACCAACTCCTATTGCTTAATTGCTGTCTATAATCTTTTCGGACAGCTCTTTTGTCATATAGTCGGCGCAGATAATGCCGTAATTGTCCCCTTTGTCGAGTGCGTATTCAATAAATTTCTTATTCACATAGTTCGCTGTGATTTTCGGCGAGTAAAACCCGTTGTTGGCGCTGAGGTAATTGACGAGCAGCGTCGTTTCATCCGCCCTTTCGCCGTCAAGGCACGGCAGGACAAATTCGCTCCACTTTCTTTTCGGCGCCACCATATAACCGTCCTGTAAAGTTACCTTGAACAATACCTTGCCGCTTACCGCCGAGTGTATAAGCCTGCGGTTTTTGACGCCGCTCTCGCTGCCCCACAGGTTCATCCCCGAGTTCCCGTCGTCAAACTTATACTTTTCGGAAAGAGGGTTTCGCCTTGCTAATATCAGCTTGCCCCTGCACTCGCCGAGGAAGGGAATTCTGTTTTCGGCAAACCATAAACCGGCGTTCGGGAATATGTAGGAGCCAAACAGGGCGTCGCTCGCGCCCGCTTTGTCCCTGCCGTCGTCTGTCTGGAAGTTCACGATTACCGTTTCGGACATATTTTTCCGCACGAAACGGGCGCATTGGTCTATGATATCCTCAAGCCACAGCTTCTTAAACGGCAGTATTCCCGGTCTGCAATCAATAACCGAATGTACGAGTTTAAGCCTGCCCTTGGACAGTTCAACCCTCAAATCAAGGTACCGCACTCCCATAGAAAGCTGCTCGTAAACGCTCTTGTTTTGACACTTGCACAGATAGCGCAGCGCGATATGCTTCGTACAGCTGTTGTGAGTGCCCGGGATGTTTATCAGTGAAATCAGTCTGCCCGGGTCTATTTGTGACATCCATCCTTCGGTATTCATAAAAACACTCCGTATCAGGCAGAGCGTCCGGCAAGAGGACGCGCGTTTTATCGTTTTTTAAACTCCGTTTTACTTTCCGTACCCTTTCGCAGCTTTTCTATATTGCCGCGGTGCTTGAATATTATAAGCAGCCCCACAACCGCCGCCGATACGGTGCGGATAAGGAGCGCCCGCGCGGGAAGCGCGTTGAAATATACGAAAATAAGCACGCTTACGGGATAAACAGCCGCACAGATTATCGAAGAAAGCGAAACGTATCTTGTTAAAAGGAATATTAAAACAAACACGAAGAACAGCACGGCGAATGATACCGGTTCGGCAAGCGCCGCCGCCCCCACCGCATCCCCGTGTGGTTCATGCGCCAGGCCGGCCGCT
>CAZQXZ010000048.1:0-10547 GCA_964597515.1 uncultured Eubacteriales bacterium
AATGAAACGCACAATCATCCCACGGAAATAGAACCCTTCGGAGGCGCGGCTACATGTATAGGCGGAGCGATACGCGACCCGCTGTCGGGCAGAGCTTATGTTTACGCCGCCATGCGCGTTACGGGCGCCGCAAATCCGCTCGTCCCTGTAAGCGACACCATAAAGGGCAAGCTGCCGCAAAGAAAGATAGTTACCACCGCCGCCGCCGGATACAGCTCCTACGGCAACCAGATAGGGCTGGCTACGGGTCAGGTTGACGAAATATATCACAGCGGATACGCCGCTAAACGAATGGAAATAGGCGCCGTAATAGGCGCTGCTCCCGCCAAAAACGTAAAACGCGAGGTCCCGTGTGACGGCGATATAGTCATCCTTTTAGGCGGCAGAACAGGCAGGGACGGCTGCGGAGGCGCCACAGGCTCCTCAAAATCACATACTCTCGCCTCGCTCGAAACATGCGGAGCCGAGGTTCAAAAGGGCAACGCGCCCGAGGAAAGAAAGCTGCAAAGACTTTTCAGGAACGAGGAGGCGGCGCGGCTTATCAAACGCTGTAACGATTTCGGCGCGGGCGGCGTTTCCGTGGCTATCGGCGAGCTCGCCCGCGGCGTTGTTATAGACTTAAACTCCATAAAAAAGAAGTACGAGGGGCTTGACGCAACGGAACTTGCCATAAGCGAATCGCAGGAGAGGATGGCGGTCGTCGTAGCTTTTGCGGACGCAGAGCGTTTTTGCGAACTGGCGGCTTCCGAAAACCTTGAAGCGACACAGGTAGCCGTTATAAAAGACGAGCCGCGGCTGATAATGAACTGGAACGGCAAGGCTATCGTTGATATCTCCCGAGATTTTCTTAATTCCAACGGCGCCGAAAAGCATATAGACATAGCCCCCGAAAAACCGATGGATTTCAAACGAAATACGCAGGGCGGCTTCGCCTCGCTTTATAAAGAACTTGCGGGCGACCTCAATGTTTGCTCGAAACGCGGGCTTTCGGAGCGTTTTGACTCAACTATCGGAGCAAATACAGTCCTTATGCCCTTTGGGGGCAAACGCCAGCTTACGCCGCCGCAGGCCATGGCGCATACGGTATCGGTTGAAAAAGCGCGTACCGACACATGCTCGCTTATGGCGTGGGGCTACAATCCGTTTATAAGCGAAAAAAGCCCCTACCACGGCGCTTACCTCGCCGTTGTGGAGTCCGTTTCAAAGCTCATTGCCTCGGGCGCCGCTTTTTCGGAGGTTTACCTCACTTTTCAGGAATATTTTGAGAAGCCCGGCAAGGACCCGGCGCGCTGGGGCAAACCGCTCTCAGCTCTGCTCGGGGCTTTTAGGGCGCAAATGGATTTGGAGATTGCCGCGATAGGCGGTAAAGACTCTATGAGCGGCAGCTTTGAGGAGCTTTCTGTCCCCCCCACCCTTGTCTCCTTTGCCGTTACCGCCGAAAAAGCACAAAATATTATTTCACCCGAATTTAAAAAACCGAACCACAGAGTTTGCCTGTTAAAGCCCGAATACGGCGCGAACGGTCTTCCGGAGCCGCGCTCGCTTATAGGGGTTTTTACAGCCGTACATTCCCTTATTGTCAGCAAGTGCGTCTGTGCCGCATATACGCCCGTTTACGGCGGCATAGCCGAGGGCATACTGAAAATGTGTTTCGGCAACAATATCGGCTTCGCGTTTGACGATTCGATAACTTTGGACGAAATGTTCGGCTACGAGTACGGCTCCTTCATAATAGAGCTTACCGAGGATTACGATATAGGTATTCCTCTCGGTATTACGTCGGGAGACCCTAAAATATCGCATTTAGGCTTGTCCTTGGCTCTTGAAGAGCTTCTTTCGATATACGAGGATAAGCTTGAACCGATTTTCGCCTGTAATATCGAAACAGGAGATTTACCCGTACAAAATTTCTCATACAAAAAGCAAGTCAATGCGTCGGCGTCGCTTAAAAGCGCGAAGCCGAGGGTGCTTATCCCTGTTTTTCCCGGAACAAACTGCGAGTATGACACCGCTAAGGTGCTGCTTGAAGCCGGAGCCGAGCCTGTAATAACCGTCATCAAAAACCTTACGCCCTCCGATATAGCGCGCAGTGTAGAAGACTTCGCGCGGGAGATTGGCAATTCTCAGATGATATTTATACCCGGAGGTTTTTCGGGCGGCGACGAGCCGGACGGCTCGGGCAAGTTTATTACCTCATTTTTCAGGAACGCCGCCGTAAAGGAGGAAGTGACAAGCCTCTTAAACAGGCGCGACGGTCTTATATGCGGCGTCTGCAACGGCTTTCAGGCGCTTATTAAGCTCGGTCTTGTTCCGTTCGGCGAAATAAGGGAAACCGACTCTTCTTATCCCACGTTGACTTATAACACTATAGGCAGGCACCAGTCGCGAATTGTGCGCACACGAATAGTGTCAAATATGTCGCCTTGGCTGTCGCACACCTCTGTCGGGGAGATTTACTGCGTTGCGGTTTCCCACGGCGAGGGACGTTTCATTTGCGACGACGCTCAGCTTTTCGAGCTTGCGTCAAAAGGACAGATAGCCACTCAATATGTAGACGGCTTCGGCAACGCTACATATGATATACGCTATAATCCAAACGGCTCCGCTTATGCGGTCGAAGGCATCACATCGCCTGACGGCAGGGTTTTCGGCAAAATGGGACACAGCGAGAGAATAGGTAAAAATCTTTACAAAAACGTAGAGGGCAGATACGATATGGGAATTTTCTCGTCCGCAGTAAAATATTTCAAATAAACCGGAGGTTAAAAAATGAAAACAGACATTGAAATAGCTCAACAGACTCCTTTAAGACTCATAGAAGAAATCGCCCTTTACGCGGGCGTTGTTAAAAGCGAACTCGAATGTTACGGAAAATACAAGGCGAAGCTTCCGCTTTCAATAATGCGCGATGAAACACGAAAAGACGGAAAGCTGATTTTAGTCACCGCCATCACCCCTACCGCCGCGGGCGAGGGTAAGACGACTGTCACCGTAGGGCTTGCGGACGCTTTGAGAAAAACGGGACAAAAAAGCATTGCCGCCTTGCGCGAGCCGTCTCTCGGACCCGTCTTCGGGATTAAAGGAGGCGCCGCCGGAGGCGGATATGCTCAGGTGGTACCTATGGAGGATATAAACTTACATTTTACGGGCGACTTTCACGCCATCGGAGCCGCAAACAACCTGCTTGCCGCCATGCTCGACAACCATATTCATCAGGGTAACGCCCTTGGCATAGACACAAGGCGGATAACATGGAAACGCTGCGTCGATATGAACGACAGGCAGCTCAGAAGCATTGTCTGCGGTCTCGGCGGCAAAGCGCACGGAGTGCCGCGCGAGGACGGGTACGACATCACCGTTGCGTCCGAAATAATGGCGGTCTTATGCCTTTCGTCGTCAGTCGCCGACCTCAAAAAAAGGCTTGCGCGGATAATAGTCGGCTATTCCTATGACGGCAAGTCCGTTACCGCCGGCGACCTTAAAGCCGTCGGCGCCTTAGCCGCGCTGCTAAAAGACGCCCTAAAACCTAATTTGGTACAGACCCTTGAGGGTACGCCCGCCATTGTCCACGGCGGACCCTTTGCGAATATCGCGCACGGCTGTAACTCGGTCACAGCTACAAAAACCGCGTTGAAGCTTGCAGATTACACTGTAACGGAGGCGGGCTTCGGCGCCGACCTCGGAGCCGAGAAGTTTTTGGATATAAAATGCCGCGCGGCGAACTTAAAGCCGTCCTGCGTCGTAATCGTGGCTACTGTGCGCGCGCTCAAGCTCCACGGCGGAGCCGCCAAAACAGAGCTTTTTGAAGAAAATCTTGACGCTCTGAAAAAAGGCGTCCCAAATCTGTTAAGGCATATATCAAATATTAAAAACGTATATAAACTCCCGTGCGCCGTCGCGGTCAACCGCTTCCCGTCCGATACCGGCGCGGAAACAGAGCTTCTTTTGAAAAGCTGTAAGGAAAACGGCGTGAACGGCATATTGACCACCGTCTGGGCTGACGGCGGCGCGGGCGGAATAAAGCTTGCCGAGGAGGTTGTAAGACTTTGCGAAACAGATACGGGTAATTTTTCGTTTTCTTATAGCTTGGAAGATACCGTAAAAAGTAAAATCGGAGCGATAGCGCGCAAAATCTACGGCGCGAACGGCGCGGTTTATACTCCCGAGTCCGAAAAGGAAATAGCCGCCCTCGAACAGGCGGGTTTTGGAAATCTTCCGATTTGTATCGCTAAAACCCAGTACAGCTTTTCGGACGACCCATTAAAGCTCGGCGCGCCCGTTGACTTTGACATCACGGTACGAAAAGTGAAGGTAAGCGCGGGAGCGGGATTTATCGTCGCTTTGACCGGCGATATTATGACTATGCCGGGGCTTCCGAAATCACCCGCCGCCGAAAAAATCGATATTGACGATAACGGCGTTATATCGGGACTGTTCTGAAATAAAATTACCGCTCTATAAAAAAGCTCCTTTTAATTGTTATCGGCAGATTATGTAATATGCAAAATGCGTTTTAATGTCAGACTTTTTTGACAAAATTATAACCATATGCTATCGTTATTAAGATACGGCAAAAAGAAGGGAGTAAAAATGGACGAAACGGAAGGCATTTTCGAGCTTGATTATGTAAGCAATTCTTTTGATTTGTTCGCAAAAGAAATTATTACGCTTTTACAGTATGAGGAGCAGATTGTGGATTTTGACGAGTATATAACAAGCTCCCGTTTAGTCGGTGCGCCCGGCGCTCACCCAAGAGAGAGTATATTGAGCAACATTAAAAAGCTCGTCGTAAAACAGCAGTCGGGAAAAGACGGCGACTACAACTTAAATCTTCCGAAAATGAGTTTTGAGGAAACCTTTAACGCCGCTATAAAAATATGCGGAAACACTCGTGACCTCAGCTATACTGTGGGCGAGGACTTTGTTTCGCTAAACGCCTTTAAGGAGGGCTTACAAAAGGCCGTTTCAGTTGCCAAGGATACAGCGAAAAATCAGGGTACGGTTTTTATCGGCTCCGGTCATACAGAGTCTTTACTTGCGGCATACGCTTTAATCGGAAAAGCTCTCATAGAAAAAGGCGCGCGGCTTTATAACCCCGCAATACAAATGCTGCAGTCCTCAAATGACGATGTCGTTTGGCTGTCATCTTTTTGTGCCGTGACTACCGTAACGAGGGATAACAAAATTATACATACGCACGGAGATTTTAATATAGACAAAATAATTGAAAAAGAGGGCACAAAGCCCGACCTTGCTATAGCTGACCACGGCATAGCAGGGGCGACGATAAGGGCGGGAATTCCCACAATCGCAATAGTAGACACGAATGATATTGAGATTTTAATGGCATGTACAGCTTTCCCCGACAGAGTTTTCCCCGTTCCGATACACGATAACGCGGGGCTTAAAAGATCAAGAGCTTTAGCGTACTGTTTTAACCGTTTATTAAACGATTAAATCTTTTTAAAATAGCTCGGACAAGGCAGTTTTCGCCTTGTCCTTTTTTAACCGCTGTTTTATTTTTATTGTGTGACTATTGTCTTCCCAAATTCCTCCGCCGCCTTTTGTGCGTCCCCGTCAGAGTTCCATTGATTTTTAAGCCCGTCTGAAATAACCTCAAACCCCGCGTCGCTTAAAAGCCCGTTTAAGACCTTTACAGACTCTCCGCTCCAGCCATAGCAGCCGAATGCCGCCGCCTTTTTATTCTTAAATCTCATCTGTTTTAACAGGTGTAAAAAGCCCGCGACTGAGTGTAAGACGGTGTTTGACATTGTAGGCGAGCCTATTACTATTTGCTTTGACTTAAACACCTCTGTTACAAGGTCGTTTTCATCAGTTTTAGCAAGGTTAAACACTTTTACAACAGCCTCTGTATCGGCGCTCTTTATGCCCTTTGCGATATTCTCCGCAAGTGTTTTTGTACCGTTCCACATAGTGTCATATATAACGGTTATTTGATTTTCCTTGTAGTCGTTTGCCCATTTTATATATTGCTCAACGATTTGCATTGGATTATCGCGCCAAATCACGCCGTGGCTCGTCGCAATTATATCAATATCTAAATTCATCAAGCTTTTTTCTTAAAACGGCACTGAACGGCGTTAAAATGTTTGCATAATACTTAATTGACTCGGCAAAAAGCTCGCACCTATCCACCTTGTCATTGAAAAGGTTTTCAGTCGCTAAATGCTGCCCGAACGCGTCATTGCTGAAAAGTATATTGTCGCCTGTGAGATAGGTCGCCATACTGTCAGGCCAGTGAAGCATAGACATTTCAACAAATATAAGCTGCTTGCCGTTTCCTATGTCAATTTTATCGCCTGTTTTTACTATATTGAAATTCCAATCCTTATGGTATTGCCCTTTTAGTGACTTTACAGCGTTTGCCGTGCAGTAAATCGGCTTGTCGGGAATACGCTCCATAAGCGCCGTAAGCGCGCCGCTGTGGTCAACCTCTCCATGGTTTGCTATTACAAAGTCAATGCTTTGAAGGTCAATTTCGTTAGCAAGGTTCTCTACAAACTCATCCTTAAAAGGCGCCCAAACGGTATCAATAAGAACTGTTTTTTCCTCTTTTATCAAATAAGAGTTATAGGTAGAGCCTTTGTGAGTTGAGTATTCGTCTCCATGAAACTTTCTTAACTCCCAATCAGTTTTGCCAACCCAATATACATTATTTTTTATATGCTTTTTCATTATTCCGTCTCCTTTATATCTTTCGTTTTAATGTTTATAAGTTTAAATATATCACTAAGGTTCATACGGGAATGCCGGAACCGGCTCTAATTTGAATTTGTTTATACGGTTTAGTCTTAATATTTTCTCTTTTACCGCTTCGTCGCGACATTCGCCTGTTCTGATGAATTTATCAAGCACCTCATAGGTAAAACCGAGGCTTTCCTCGTCCGACTTATCAGAAAGTCCGTCTATCGGCACCTTTTCCGTAAACTCTGCGGGCAAAGCGAGCGCTCTGCCCACCGCTTTCACCTCGCCTACCGTCAGTCTCGCTAGGGGGGCAAAGTCCCCCGCCAAATCGCCGTAGCGCGTGGTGTACCCAACATATTCCTCAGAAAGGTTGCTCGTGCTCGCGACTCTCCCGTTTAGAGACTGCGAAACGGCATACAGTACGGACATACGCAGTCTCGGCTGTAAATTTATCCTCGACTGCTCGGTAACGACCGACAAGCTTCTGTTAAGCTCTTTCATAACGCCGTTATATGCATTTTCAATGTTGACTGTATAATTCCTTATACCGAGATGTGTGCAAAGGGCAGCGGAGACATCAATATCGGACTGTATTCCGTTCGGCATCAAAACGCCCGTCACTCTCTCCCTGCCGAGCGCCCGGACGCACAAGGCGGCGACTATCGAGCTGTCCTTCCCCCCCGATATTCCGACTACTGCGTTGCAGCCTTCTCCGTTTAGCGCAAACCATTCTTTTATCCATTTAATAATGCCGTCGCGTATTTTTTCTGCATTGAACATAAAATCGCCTTCTTTATTAAATACCCCAAAACAAAACGGGGAAGTTTTGCTTTGGGATATTTTTGTTTGTTTCCGAGCAGGCGTTATTTCTTAGGCTCGCCCGTTTCTGCGTTAGCCGCCGCTATCGCGGCTTTTGCCTTCGCGTCGCTCGCGTCAGACTTCTTGCGGTAAACGAAATATCCCACAACGCCTATCGCGGCGAGTATCAGTACAATTATCAGAAGCGCCGAGGACGAGCTTTCTTCAAGCACAATATCTACGGAGTTGTAATTAAAGTACCAGCAGCCGTCAAATGTGTTTTTCTCATACGCCGTTAAGTTGCTGTTCACCTTAAAGGAACGAAGCTCGTTGCAAGAGGAGAACGCAAGGGATTTTATCTTCCTGCATGCCTCGGGAATTTCTATTTCCGTGATATTGTCACAGTCAAAGAACGCCTCGTCTTCTATTGTTTTAACAGCCTTGCTGAAAGTGATACCCGTAAGACCGTCGCAGTCATAGAACGCTCTCGCGCCGATTGTCTCAACAGCCTCGGGAACGACATACTCACCGCTTTTGCCTGTTGGATACTGAGCTAAGGTTTTAAGCGCGCCATCCTCACCGACTTTAAGGAACAGAACGCCGTCAACCTCCGCGTATACGGCATTTTCCGCGTCGCACGTGAATTTTTCAAGTGACTGGCAACCTGTAAAGACGTAGCTGCCTATTGAGGTCAGCGCCTTCGGAACGGCAAGCTCTCTGAGAGCGCCGCATCCGGAAAAAGCGTATGTCCCGATAGACTCAACCCTTGAGCCGAGCTTAACCTCGGAAAGTGAAACGCACCCGAAGAACGTGTCGGTTTCTACGGATGAAAGACCTTCAGGCAGAACGGCTGAAAGCAGCGCCGAGCATCCGTAGAACGCACCCTTGCCGAGTGTTTTGAGCGAAGCGGGAAGCGTGATTTTTGTAAGCAGATTAGAGTTTGCAAAGCACATATTTCCTATGCTCGTTACGCCCGAGGGAATGACAAGCTCCGATATGCGCGTATTCGCGAAAGCCTCTTTGCCTATAAATCTGAGCGTAGGGGGAAGCGAGACGGTTTTTACCGGCGTGTTCTTAAAAGCTCCGTCCGCTATTGCGGCAGTGCCTCCCGCCACATTTACCGTCGCGGAGTCCTTTGCCGCGCTGTAAAAAACCTTGCCGGCGTAAACGTCGCCGTTTTTCTTTGATTTGTACCACTGCGTGTCGTTAAACGCCCCTTCGCCTATCGAAACAACGGTATCGGGAATAATTATGTTTTCAAGATTGGAACACTCTGCGAACGCGCCGGCGTCTATGGCAGCCGTTCCGCTTTTCAAGGTGTACGAACGGGCTGATTTATCAGCTAACATTACAAGAGTTATTTGAGGAGAGTCGATATATAGCGCCTTGCCGTCGGACGAAAATTTCCCGCCGTTTACAACGGTGACGCCTTTAAGGGCGGGACAGCCTGTGAACGCGCGGGCGCCGATATCGTCAAGCGCCGCGGGGAACGCGAGAGATGTGAGTTTAACGCACTTATTAAAAGCGTCGTCGCTGACACTCTCTACCGAGGAACCGAATTGAACGTCAAAAAGCGAGGAGCAGCCGCCAAAAGCAAAAGAGCGAATTCTTATTACGCCGTCCCCTATTGTCACCTTAGAAAGATTTACGCAGTCCGCGAAAGCGTATGTGTTGATGTCCGTAACCTTATTCGGTATCAAAACCTCTTTAAGCGCCGTATTTCCAAAAAAGGCGTTTGAGCCGACGGTCGTCAAAGACTCGGGGAAGGTTATGAGTTCAAGGGATTTACAGTTTTTGAAAGCGCCGTCGCTTATAACGGTCATTTTTTCGGGCAATACGACGCTTTTAATCGTGGAATTCATAAAAGCCTGACTCCCCAAAGTTCTGGCGTTGGAGTCGGCGGCGAATGTAATATCTGTTACGGCGGCGTCCCTAAACGCCCCCGAGGCTATCGTTTCAACTTTTTTGGGGATTTCATAAGCGCCGGCGCGCGCCGCGGGATAAGCCACAAGAGTCTTTTCGTTATGGCTGAAAAGCACGCCGTCAACGGCCTTGAAATTCTTACTTTTTTCATCAACCGAAAAGCTTTCGAGAGCCTTGCAGTTGAGAAATGCGTTGGCGCCTAACTTAACGACGTTTTTGCCTAATGCCACCGTTTTTATGGCAGTGCCGTAAAACGCGTAATCAGCGATTTCAGAAAGCACTTCGCCCGCTGTGAACACTTCAAGCGAGGTGCAGCCGTAGAACGCCTGATAGCCTACCGCCGCCATCGTATCGCCGCAATTTGCTTCCCTTAGCGACGTACAGCCCTTAAACGCACCCGCGTAAATAAGCGCCGCTCCCTTACCGAACGTCACAGACTCTAAGGCCGTGCAATTCTGAAACGCGTAAAAGCCTATATCCTCGACATCGTCCGACAGCTTGACAGTTTTAAGAGTCTCGCAGCCTAAAAACGCGTAGCTTTCTACCTTTTCAATATCAATGGGAATTTCAATATCCGTGATTTTACCTTTATACGAGAAGGCTATTTTTCCTGCCGTAAGAATTCCGTCCGCCTGGTCTTTATACCATTTGGTTTCCGAAAACGGTTCAATCCCTATCTTTTCAATGTTCCTGTGCACCTCGAAGGAAGACAGTGAGGAGCAGCCGTACAGCACACGGGAGGAAACCGCCGTAACGTTTGAGGGGAACACAAAGCTTTCAAGAGATGTGCAGCCTTCAAAAGCGGACTCGCCAATAGACGCCAATTCATTCATCTTTTTAAGTGTTTTCAGCGAGGTGCAGCCCTTAAAAGCGTCTTTGCCGACGCTTGTTATGTTGCTGGTAAATACAACCGTTTCAATTCCGGTCTTACCCTCGAACGCGTTATTCCCCACCGAGGTTACGTCAAGACTGCCGATGGTTTTTGGAAATTCAACGGTAGTTGAACTGCCGGCATATCCCGTTATTTCTATTTCGGAATTATTTTTAATCTTCTGATATGTAAACTGCAAATCGTCGTCAGCCGCGTAAGCGGTCAACGGAGCGGCAGCTATCAGCGAAAA
>CAZQXZ010000048.1:10557-15097 GCA_964597515.1 uncultured Eubacteriales bacterium
TTGTAGGAGGCAAACATGTATCACAACCTTGAAAACTCTTTTTCAAAGATGACATATAAACGCTTCCCTTCAAATTTAAATCTGCGTGATATTGAAATTCTGCACGGTATAAGCGACTTTACAGATATTGTCATTATAATATATACCTTGTCGCTTGTCAAGGCGCGAAATCTTGTTTTGGAAAGGTTTTTGGCAGGATAATCCGGGTAAAAATACACAAAGATTTTACTCTTTTATTGTCGTGTTCTACAAACTGACCGAATTTCTCTGTTTTTTTATTCGTTCGCCGCCAAAACAGAGGCTTTTCGGCTTTTGGCGTACCTTGCGGAGAAATAGGCGAGCAATGCCGCGAAAGCGACGGTTACCAAAACGGAGATGAGCTGCGATATTCTGAAAGCGCCGATATAAAGGCTGTCCGTACGCAGCCCCTCTATGACGGCGCGCTCGACGCCGTACCATATCCCGTAGCATAAAAACAGCTGACCGTCAAATTTTCTGAATTTTTTACAAATTATATAGAGCAATACAAATCCGAGCGCACACCACAGAGACTCGTAAAGAAAGGTGGGATGAACCGGAACGTTTGGGTCCATTTCAATATTGTGCTCGGCGAAAAACGCCTGTTTTTTCACTATGTAGGCGGTTATCTTGTTGCTTGTCATCCCCCACGGAAGCGTTGTGTTCGTGCCGAACGCCTCCTGGTTCATAAAGTTGCCCCACCTGCCTATGCTCTGACCTATGAGCAGGCTCATTCCCGCAAGGTCAAGCAGCTTCGTAAAGCTAAGCTTTTCAAGGCGGCAGGTTATATAAGCGGCTATAAGCCCGCCTATTATTCCGCCGTAAATAGCAAGCCCGCCCTCCCAAATCTGAAAAATCTCAGCCGGGTTTTCGGAGTAATAATCCCACTGGAAAATTACATAAAACGCCCTCGCTCCTATTATCCCGCCGAAGGTTCCGTAAATAAGGACGTCCACCATCTTGTTAAGGCTCATTTTCCAGGTGTAAGCTATGCGTCCGCCGAACAGCGCCGCTAAAACATAGCCGAAAGCTATGATGATACCGTACCATCTTATTGTTATTTCTGTCCCGTCCCCGAAAGGGAGCGTGAACCGAAACGCCGTCGCGGGGATCTCAAAGACCTTTTCAAGACCGGCAAATGTCACCCGCGCGTAATCCGCGAGAAATTCCATACCGTTTCACCTCTTTTTTATTTTGGAAGAATGACCGAAAGCGCGTGCGCGTTTTTATTGAACGTATCCTTCAAAGCCTCGTTGACGTCGTCAAGCGACAGCCCCGCTAAGATATTGAATTCCGAAAACAGATCGTCCCCCTTGAAATGCGTCGCCATAAGCTCTCTGGCGATACCCCGTATATTATTGAAAAACATTACGGACTCTCCGTAAAATTTCTTCCTTGACCTCTCGAAATCCTGCTGTGAAATTCCGCTTTCTTTTATCTTAACGGTTTCCTCTATGATTTTTTCGGCAACTTTTTTAGGGTCGGTCGATTCGCCCGAAAAAGACGTCATAGCAAAGCCTGTACCTGAAAGATACTCTGACGAAAATTCCGAATTTATAAGTCCGGCGTCAAGAAGCTCCTTATAAAGAGGAGAGGTTGTACTCGCGATTATATCAAGCAGTATATTTTTAACGATAACCTCCTTCGCGCTTTTCTCCGGCGTTTTCATCGGCTCTTTGAACGCGAAAGCGAACACCGGGATACTGACCGAGAGTTTTTCCTCTGTATACGGCGTCACTACCGCTTCCGGCTCGTCGTCGAACACCCTGTCGACGCTTATTTCTTCCGCGGGTTTTAGGATTTTGTCGGCTATTTCAATTACCTCGTCAATATTCACGTTTCCTGTCACGGCGAGCGCCATATTGTTCAGGTTATAAAACGTATCGTAACAGGTGTAAAGCGTGTCCGGCGTTATTTTAGCTATCGACTCGACAGTTCCGGCGATATCGATATTTACAGGATGGTTCTTATACAGCGCTCTTAGCAGATTGAAAAAGCTTTGCCAGCCCGGGGAGTCCTTATACATATTGATTTCCTGACCTATTATCCCCTGCTCCTTTTTTACGGTTTCCGCCGTAAAATACGGCGAGCGCACAAAATTGAGCAGTATTTCAAGGTTCTCCCTGAAATTGCCCGAGCAGAAAAACAGATAGCATGTTCTGTCAAAAGTAGTATAGGCGTTCGCCTGCGCGCCCGTTTTCGCGAAAAGCTCAAAGGCGTCAAGGTCTTCGCTTTCAAAAAGCTTGTGTTCAAGGAAATGCGCGGTACCTTCGGGAATTTTATTGTACGACTCCCTGTCGCTGCGCTTAAAGCAGGTATCGATAGAACCGTATTTTGTTCCGAAAAGCGCGTATGAGGACGCGTATCCCTCCTTGGGATACACATAAATCGAAAGCCCGGAGGTGTGTTTAATATAGGTATAGCTTTCGCCGAGCTTTTCGTTCGTTACAACCTTACGCATCTGTCTTTTCCTCCTCTTTCTCCGCGCGTTTCAACATAAACACCGTATCGAGCGTAACCTTTTTCGCCGCCGCGACGACATCCTCGCGCGTCACCTTCTTGAAGTTCTCCACATACTCCGACGGCTTTTTCAACTCGTCCGTGACAAGCTGCTGCGAAAACAAGTAGTCAAGCTCGTCCGGCGAATCGCTCGCTGAGCCAAATCTGTCGCACAGGCTGTCGATCGAGAATTTTAAATCCTCATCGGTGAAATTGCCCGCTTTCATATCCTCAAGCTGAGCGAGTATCGCGTTTTTCGCCTTTTCCTCATTCTCTGTTTCTATTCCGCTTTGTACTATGATAACGCCTTTTTGGGCTACAAGGGAGGCGGAGCAATAATAACAAAGGCTCATCTTTTCCCTGACAATCCTAAACAGCTTTGAGTAAGTGCCGCCGCCGAAAAGGTCGGTCATTACCCTTGCCGCGTACTGATTGTCGTCACAGTTTTCCATTCCCGCCCGAAAGCCCATAACAAGCTTGCCCTGATTAACTTCATCCGTCTCGCTTTCATACCTTACGGTATCGGCACAGGGGATGAAAACCGTTTCCAAAGGAATGGGCGCCCTGTCAACGGTCGAAAAACGCTCCTTAATCAGCGAAAGAGCCCTGTCAAAATCCATCTCGCCTATAAGGTTTATTCTGACGGCAGCTTTTTTCAGGTATTCGGAATAGTTTTTCATCGCGCTTTCAGGCGTAATCTCGTCAATCGCCTGCGTATCTCCGTATCTGTTCAGCGCGTACAGCTCGTCCTTAAACATAATCTGTTCAAGACGCAGTTTCGCATAAGCGCCTTTTTCATTTTTTTCGCTTTCTATCTGCTCGGCTAAAAGACGCTTTTCGCTTTCCGTATCCTTAAAATCAAACGCCCCGTTTTTAATGTTAGGTTTGAAAATCAGATTGAGAAGCAATTCAAGACATTCCACCGCGACGCTTTCGCCGCTGAGCGCGAAACGGTCTTCAATACAGGAAAGCGAAATCTTCACCACCTGCTGCTCGCCTATTTTCATAACATCTGACGACAGCGACGCGCCGTACAGCTCCGCGAGACGGCGTGAGAGCAGCGTAAAATCCGGAAACTCCTCAGAGGAACGCATAATAAGCTGTGAAACGAGCGCGTTTTCACTGTTTCGCCCGCTGAGATTACACGCGAACGAGAAAGAGATGCGCGCCGTTTTAAAACCGGAAACCTTTACCGTTACGGCGTGAACGCCATCGGCAATAGGAACCCTTGATAAAGTGTAGTCCATTATTATTGTGCCATCCTTTATTTAATTACTTGATTACTATACCGTATCACTATATCATATTGAAATAACGATTTCCATACTTAATTGCTAAATTTTACAAGTACCTCGTGATTTTCTCCGTCGAGCACAACAAACCCGGCTCTCTTTTTGTCCACGGTAAGAGAGCTTTCCCGCGAGCGCGCGTATTTTATTTTAATACTGTTGCCGCCGATATTCAGCGTTATGGAACATTCATTCCAAAAGTCGGGGAAAGACGGCTTGATTATCAGTTTTTTCTCTGTCTGCTTTATTCCGAAAAGGTCCTCGTATACCACCTTGTAAAACCAAGCCGCCGCCCCGGTATAAAGGCTCCAGCCTCCCCTGCCGGGCGCCGTATCGCCGTAAACGTCGCCGCACAGCGCGTAAGGCTCGGTTTTATAGACGCCGCCTAAGCCTGTTTTATATTTCTCATAAGGGTTTATCATTTTCAGCACGGCGTACCCTTCGTTTATAAAACCTTCTTTAAGCAGAGCCGAAGAAAGCCATATGGCGGCGTGGGTATACTGACCGCCGTTTTCTCTGACCCCTTTAGGATATGCCGAGGTATAGCCTATATCGCTCTCGTATTTACCGAAAGCCGGAGTAAAAAGCTTTACGATTTTTTTATCGCAGTCAATAAGGCGCGCGGCGGCGTTTATCAAAGCCGTCTTTCGTTTTTCTTTATCGGGCAAATCGGCAAACACGGCGAAGGACTGTGAAATGCTGTCTATCTCGCAGCTTGCGGCGCCCTCGTCGCC
>CAZQXZ010000049.1:0-10738 GCA_964597515.1 uncultured Eubacteriales bacterium
CCCTGTTTGGGCGGTTTTTCTCCTTTGTAAGTGGCAAACTCGGGTTGTAACACAAACACTCTTTTATTGCAACAAATTTAGCCATAATAGCATGTTTCCCCTTTTTTCTATTTCGTATCGCCAAGTATTGTAAGTGTTTTATAAATAATGTATAATATATCCAAAATAAGTACGCTTTGGAGTGTTGTTTTGAAAACTGTAGCGATCATCGGAGGCGGCGCCTCCGGAATGGCGGCCGCCATCGAAGCCCTGAGAAAGGCAAAGGAGCGTTCGCTGCCTGCCGAAATCATTGTATACGAGAAGCTTCTGCGCGTATGCAAAAAAATACTCGTAACGGGAAACGGCAGGTGCAACCTTTGTGCCCGTGACATAGGGGTTAAAAATTACCGGGGCGACAAAAAGCTTATAAACGCGGTGCTTACGAGCCGTTTTTCAGATACAGAAGCGTTTTTTGACTCGCTCGGACTGCTGACCTTTGAGGAGGACGGCAGGATTTATCCCAAATCGCAAAGCGCGTCGTCCGTCGCGGACGCGCTCAGGTTTACCGCGCTTGCTCTCGGCTGCAAAATCGTTTCCGACACGCCCGTTACCGAAATCGAAAAGCGCGGGGACGGTTTTCTTCTAAACGGCGGTATCTTCGCGAACGCCGTCGTTTTGGCTTGCGGCGGCGCGGCTTCGCCCGCTTACGGCTCGGACGGCAGCGGCTATACGCTGCTTAAATCGCTCGGTCACGGTATCACGGAAATCCGTCCCGCCCTCGCCGCCGTAAAATGCTCCGATCCGTTTTTCAAAGCCCTCAAAGGCATTAGGGCGGACGCGTCCGCGGTTTTATCACGCGGCGGCGAAACACTTTTTAAGGACGAGGGCGAAGTTCAGTTCACACAATACGGTCTTTCGGGTATTCCGATATTAAATCTGTCGGGACTTATCGACACAAAAAACGGAACCGATTATAAAATTACCCTCGATTTGTGCCGAGAGCTGTCATATGACGGGCTGTGCGGCTTTTTGGAAAAAGCCGTGAAACAGAACAAGCCTTCCGCGGCGGACGTTTTATCCGGTTTGCTCCCAAAAAGGCTCGGGGAAGTTGTTTTGACGCGTACGGGAGTATCTCCCGCCGAAAAGCTCGGCACGGAAAATATCAGTAAAATCGCGCATACTATAAAAGGCTTCGGCGCCCGCGCCGCCGAAACGGCGGGCTTTTCAAAGGCTCAGGTCACATCCGGCGGAATTGACTCAAAAGAACTTGACTTAGCCTCGCTTTCATCGCGGATAGCCGGCGGTTTATACGTCTGCGGAGAGCTTCTTGACGCGGACGGTCTTTGCGGCGGCTATAACCTGCATTTTGCTTGGACGTCCGGCAGAACAGCCGGATTTAACGCCGTGACGGGGATTTTTTCAAATGATAAGAATTAACGAAATTAAGCTGCCGCTTTGCGCGTCGAAAGACGAGCTTGATAAGGCGGCGGCGCAAATTCTCAAAATTAATAAAAGCGACATAAAATCGCTGACCGTGTTCAAAAGGTCTGTTGACTCAAGAGATAAAAATGATATCCGTTTTGTTTACGGCGCCGATATCGAAACGGAGCTTAACGAAGCTTCTTTAACCGCTCCTTTCCCGCAAAACAGGGTAAGCGTAGTAAAAAAATATGAGTATTCGCCGCCCGAGCTTCGCCGTGTTTCGAGGTTGCGCCCGGTCGTTGTGGGTTTCGGTCCCGCGGGAATGTTCGCCGCGCTCCTGCTTGCACAAGCCGGATTGTGTCCTCTCGTATTGGAGCGCGGCGACGACGTCGATACGCGCGCTTTAAAAGTGTCCGCCTTTTGGAAAACGAGAGAGCTTGACGGCGACTCAAACGTACAGTTCGGCGAGGGCGGGGCTGGCACCTTTTCCGACGGCAAGCTGACTACGGGTATTAAGGACCCTTTGTGCCGCGAGGTTTTTTTGCGTTTTGTGAAATACGGCGCGCCCGAAGAAATTTTATACGACGCCTCTCCTCATATCGGGACAGATAGGTTGAGAAACGTAGTAAAGGCGATAAGAAAACAGATAATCTCGTTAGGCGGCGAAGTTAGGTTCGGCTGCAAAATGACGGATATCATTAAAGCCAACGGCTGGGTTCACGGCGTATCGTTCGAGGACGAAAACAAGTGTAAATCGGATTTTGAAACAGATACCGTAATTCTCGCCATAGGTCATTCGTCAAGGGATACTTACGAAACGCTGTATTCGTCCGGTCTTGAAATTATTCAAAAGGCTTTTTCGGTAGGCGTGAGGATAGAGCATCCGCAGGAATATATAAACAAGTGCCAATACGGCAAGCAATACTTAAACCCGCACCTTCCCCCCGCCGAATACAAGCTTTCCGACCACCCGCTTCACGGCAGGGGCGCCTATACCTTCTGTATGTGTCCGGGAGGCGTAGTAGTAAACGCCTCTTCCGAAAAGGGCGCGGTAGCCGTAAACGGGATGAGTGAATTCCTGCGTGACGCCGAAAATGCCAACAGCGCCCTGCTGGTTGGAATTGAGCCGGAGCGCTTCCCCGAAAGCCATGCGCTTGCGGGAATGTATATGCAGCGTGAAATCGAGCAAAGCGCTTATAAAATAAGCGCGGGATATATGCCGCCCGCCCAGCTGCTCGGCGACTTTCTGAAAAACGTTCCGTCAAAAAAAACAGGAGGCGTCAACCCCTCCTGCCCGACGGGCGTCGTCCCTTGCGACATACGCCTCGTCTTGCCGAAATGGGCGTCCGATACGATTTCGGCCGCCGTTCACAGCTTTGATAAAAAGCTTCCGGGCTTCAATTTGCCCGACGCCGTCCTCACCGCACCCGAAACGCGCAGCTCCGCACCCGTCAGGATACTCAGGGACGAATTTATGAACGCCACGCGCCTGCCCGGTCTGTACCCGTGCGGAGAGGGAGCCGGCTACGCGGGAGGCATCGTGTCCGCCGCCGTGGACGGAATGAGGGCGGCGGCGCTCATTATTTCGGATATAAAAGACAAATTATAATACCTTAATAACGTTGAACATCGAGTTTAACACAATCCAGCTCTGCGGGAAATAAGTGTTAAGCGTCCAGTAGCTTATTCCGGCTAAATTGTACTCGTCCACTACATAAAGCTTCGCCCGTATGCTGCGCGCGTCCTCGAACCATACCACGTGCCGTCTTCCCTGTCTGTCGTAATAGTTGAAATAGGGAGATTGCGCCGTCGTATCGAAGTTTATCGCCGCCCCAACCTGTGATGCCAAATTTACAGCAGCCGTATTTGAGAGAACCCTTGCCGACGAGCCCTGGACGAACGGCAGAGTCCAGTCGTACCCGTAATTGGGTATACCCATAAGGATTTTTTCGGGCGGGATGGCGGTCACGGCGTAATCGAGCACCCTTCTCACTTCGTTTAGCGGAGCCACTGCCTGCGCCGGACCGTAGGTGTATCCCCATTCGTATGTCATAAGTATGACAAAATCAACCGTCCTGCCGTGGAACGGGTAATCGTGCGCCTCATAAAGAGTTCCGGGCTGGGCGGCGCTTATTTTGGGCGCAAGCGAAGTCGTAATAATATACCCCTGCGCCTTCACGGCCGCCGCCAGCCTGCCTATAAACCGGTTGTAGCTCTCACGGTCATACGGATAAACGTACTCGAAGTCAACGTTTAGTCCGTAATACCCCTTGGGAAGCGTCTGTAATATGTTGTTGATGAGATTGTTCTGCGCCGTTTCGTCGGTTAGCACGGCGTGCGCGATGTCGCTGCTGAACCCGCCCCCCTCGCGGATATTCGTAATAACCATAAGCGGGGCGACGTTTTGCGCCCTCGCCGCGTCTATAACAGGCTGGTCGTTGAGCGCGGACAAGCTGCCGTCCTCCCTTACCTGATAGCTGAATATGCTTATAAACGTAAGGCTGGGCAGCGTCCTTTGCAGCGTCTGCGTGTTTATGCCCGGAAAAACATATCCGTTGACGTAAACAGAGCCGAGCTTCTCATCCCCGAAGGGTATCGTTATCATCTGTCCGGCGTTGATGCGGTTAGGGTCTCTGATAGAGGGGTTCGCCGCCAAAACGGCGTCCTGCGTAACGCCGTACATTCCCGTTATCGAGTAAAGCGACTCCCCTCGCGCAACCCTATGACGCACGCTTGTCACAGGTACGACAATCGCCTGCCCCACCATAAGCCTTTGAGGATTTTCTATAGCGTTGTCGGCAATAAGCCTGTTTGGGGAAACGCCGTATCTTCGCCCTATTGAATACAGGCTGTCCCCCGGCTGTACGGTATGAATGACCATATAATCAATCCTTCTATGTATATTTAATACGCCGCTATCAATATATGAGGATTGATTTTTTTTGATACACCAAAAACAGCTTGTCTCATTATAACGAAACATCTTCCTTTTTGGCTTCTGACAGTAGCTCTATCACTTGAAACTCCTGTTCCGGCGAGGAAATATAATGCTCCTCGCATTCCCGCTGCACCGCAGTCAGAATATTAATAACCTGTTCTGAAGCTTTGAACATCTTCAAATACATATCTTTATAGTCCGGCATTCCGCTCACCTCAAACATATTATAACAAATACGCATTGCTATTGCAATGCATATTTTTACATCCAAATGCATTACACTTATATTGTATAATGTATTGCGAGGTGTATTATGGCGAACTTTAAAATCCCGTCAATTCCGCCCACCACGAACAAAACGGTTCGGTTTCCCAATGATTTGATCATAAACGTAGAAGAATTGATTAAAAACAGGGATTGCACGTTTTCCGCTTTTGTGATCGCCGCCGTCCGCGCGGCTGTTGAGGAGGTGAAGGCGACAGGAGGCGAACCCGATACGCCTTAATTAAAATGAGGGCGGGGAAACCCCGCCCATAATGTACCATTTTTAATTTTCGATTTTTAATTTCTTACCACCTGTTGTCGGAGTACTCGCAAAAAGCGAACATATCCTTAATTTCAAGCCGGCTTGCGTCGTCTAATATAACATATCCGTTAAAATAACCGAATACCTGATGGCATATGTTGCCGACGAAAATTACGCGCGTTTTTGTATAGTTGTCGTAATACGGAGTCATCGTCATCTCAAAGCGCCCGTCCGAGGAGGTGAAAATCCAGTCGGACATCCAGTCTCCCTCTTTTTCGAGCTTAACGCTTATCTCGCCGAGCTTCTGCGCCTTTCCGTCAATAAACATCATATTGCCGGTCACCTCGGAGGCGTCGCCGAAGCCCCACGTAATCTCAAAGCCGAACATTGTGCCGTCCTCTAAAACAGAGGTGCCGTTTCCCCAATACCAGTCGCCTGCATACGGCCATACGCCGCGCCCCCAGTCAAGGCAGCAGAATGTATCCGACGGGTCAAACTCGACTTTCAAGTCGCCTATTGTTACGGTTCCGCTTACCGGCATACTCGTAAACTTGTTGTTAAGATAAAAGTATTTGCCGCTCACACTTGTGAAAGGCGTAGCCGTCGTGATTGTTTCAAGCCCGTCCATCATCCGAATGTCAAGGTCTGCCGTATAAGAAACGCCGCCCTTTGTTCCCGCGAGCGTGATGTATCTGTGGTTTTTCACGACGTCTACGTTTAAATCGAATTTCTTGTTTTTATAGCTCAATGTATGGGGCTGCATAGCGTTTGTTTCCAACTCCATATCGCCGAAGGTGAAAAGCTTTATATACGGAATTTCATACCTTTCGCCCGTTTGCATATCGCAAAGGAGAAGCGACGCGTAGCCCGCCATTGAAATATCTCCGATGCACACCTGCACGAAATAGCGCTCGTTGCAGAACTGATAAAAGTCCCACTCCTTTATCCTCAGCGGGTTTGTTTTGACGGCAGAACGGTCATATTCATAAAGGTTATTGACGCAGTAGCCCAACTGCGTCAGCGTCCCGTCCTCTTTTAAGAGCGGCGTCGCTTCGGTGATTTCGTTCTGCTTTTCGTTCTGCGCGCTGTTGAAGGGTATGTATTCGTCTCTGTTAAAACCTGAAAACGCGACTGTTACGGCTGTTATGACCAAAACAAGTATTACAGCCACTGCCGAAATAAATATTTTAGCGAGCTTTTTCATTTTAAACCTCCAATACAGTCGGGGCATACCGACTTCAATATGCCCCGATTATAAACGCAAACCCGCCTTTTGTCAATCTTCTGATATCTCCCGAGATCAGGATAAACAATGAGCCTTTTCACTTTTTTTAGAACGAACCGCGCTTACTGTCCCGCTTCCAATATTGTAATGCCGTCCGCCGGTATGTCGCTGTTTTTAAGAACTATGTCCTTGATTTGGAGTACGGCGGCGTCTGTCATCTTGCCCTTCTCCACGATTACCTGTACGGTTTTGTCGCCGTAAACCGCGACGCACTCGCAGTCAAGCTTTGCGGATACAAGCGTCTCGACAGCTAATTCAACCTCGATTGCCGCCACAAGCTTGTCAAGGGACTCGGCTACGCTTTGCGCTAATTTCGAGTCCACCTCGGCGCCGTCGAGTACGGCGTTGATATTGTCCAAAGCGTCCTCGCGCGACGACGTCCTGTTGAGCTTCAACTGTGCGAAATACTCTTTTACGGACGCGGCGTCGGAGCTTGACGACGTATCGGTTTTGTTGCTTACAAGCTGCGCCTCGCCGAGGTTTTGAACGTTTTCTCCCGTAACGCCAGTACTGTCTTTTCCTAAATTTGAATCGTAGTTCGTAAAATACCAGTTTACAAATACCGCCGCCCCGAGAACGACGATAAGCGCCGCCATAATAATCTGTCTCCTCTTAATCAGAACGTTCAAGTTCATTCCTCCCTGTAGGTTTTCATTTTTGCAACAGACACCTTATTGCCCCCGATTGAGAAAAGGGATGTTACGGCGTCCGTAATTGCCGTTTTTATCAGATATGAGTCGCCCCCCTCGCAGACTACCGCGACTCCGCGAACGCGCGGTTCAATCACCGAAACTAAAAGTCCGCCCTCGGCGCTAGTTCCCGATTTTACTATCACATACTCTTTGATATCGCTTTGCCTGTGCTTTCCCTCGTATAAATCGCTTTCAAAGCTGATATTCTGAGCGTATACTTTTTCAACCGAGCAGTCGAGCGTTATCATCACGCGGCATTTTCCGGCTCCCGCAATCTCGGAAATCATTCTTTCGAGGCTGTCTTCGAGAGCCGTCCTGTATTCGGTAAGATATACGTCGTTTTCGCCCGATATCATTTCCTTTTTTGTGTTTTTGGCGTCGGGTATCAGCTCGCTTATAACGAGCAGCAGCGAGCCCGCGGCCGCCAATATCAGTATAAGAGCAAGCTTTTTATCCTGCTTAATTTTTATAAACAGCTTATTCAGGTTGTTTTTTGCTTCATTCATATTTTATCTCCGCGTCAAAATTTATCTCTTCCCGAACCGCGTTAAGTATCTCTTCCTCTGTGCTTTTGTACTCGTCCTTCAAATATATGCGAACGCGGCTTACGTTTATTCCGTATTCGCCGTAACCTTCGGCTTTAGCCGTAACCTCGTAATCCGATACCCCTATTCGCGTTAAGACCTCGCCCACCGCCGAAATGACAGCCAGCTCATACTTTTTCAAAAGACTTTCGTTCAGCCGCGCTTTTTCAATATAGTAGCTCTCGGTTTTCGCCTCCTTATAATAACCGAAAAGCTCCTCTCTCACGCCATCGTATGATGCAAACGGCGTGACGATTAGCGTAATCAGGGTAAGACTCAAAAGAATTCTGACCGCTTTTTTTGACGACTCCTTGCCGACAAACGCCAGCACGGCGGCGCTTATTATAGAGCATACCGCGACGTTCGCGGCCGTTTCCTTTAATAATTCCATAACTCTCACGCTATTTTCAGTATTACGCCGCACGATACGACGAGCACCGCGAGCGTTATTACGGTTCCCGCCAAAAGGAGCGACACGCAGGAGCTTAAACTTTTCAGCAGCGAGCTTTCCCTATCGCACCCCAGCGTCTTTGAAAGGATGAAAGCGACGTTCAGTATAACGAGCCACGCCGCGATTTCTATCAGCACCGGAAGAAATATGGCGAACACGGCGGCTATCCCGAACACGCCCACCGTGTTTTTCACAAGCGACAGCCCCGCGAGTATCGACGAAAACGCCTCGCCAACCGAGCTGCCTACCACCGGCACACAGGAACCTATCAAAAACCTTATACCCTTTGCCCCGACGCTGTCGGCGCTTCCCGCCAAAACGCCCTTAATGGATAAGAGTCCCGAAAAGAGCGACGCCGCAAGCCCTAAAATAAAGGTTATCCCCTTTCTCATTCCCGCTATTATGCTTTCGCAGTCTAAAAAATCCGAGATACCGCCGACAAAGGCTAAACAGAAAATCATTCCCGTAAACGGCGAATAGATGTTTTCGACAAAGTAAACGATAAATTCTCCCAGCGCGAGAACCGCCGTGTTAAACGACAAAGCGAGCGTCGGCTTGCCCGCGGCGGCTATAACGGCAGCGTAGATAGGAATAAACGCTTTCATAAAACCAAACGCGGCAACAAAGACGCTTTTAACCGCCGTCAGCAGCGAAACGAACGGCACACCGGCAATCAGCGCGAGCGCGCAGTAACCCGTTATCTCGGCGCCTTTTCTGTTGTTTTCGCCGCAGACCGCACAAACGACGGACAGGATGAGCATAGCTCCCGTCAGCGACGCGAAAATCAGAACCTTGTCCCTCAAAGAGCCGGACAGCAAATCAAAAAACATTCCCAAAACGCGCCCGAAGCCCACATTGAAGAGCTGGTTTATTTCAACCTCGGTAATTCCAAGCTCTCTTAGAAGCTCCTTTGTCCCGCCGTCAAGCGCAAAAAACAGCTCCTCACTTTGCGTATAGTCGTTATAGCTGTCTATTTTACCGCCGGCCGCCGAAGCGCTTACCGCGAAAAAAGGTAACAGCGTCAGAAAAACCGTTATCAAAATATAAGCTTTGCACGTTTTCTTTTTCATCATCTCAACAGTCCGAAAGACATCTGCAAAAGCAGCTTAATAATCGGCAGCGAAAGCGATATTACAATTGCCCGAACGACAAGGTCTACAAGTCCCGCGAGCGCGGTTTCACCGCTGTCCCTGCAAATATCGGACGCGAGGCTCCCCGCTATCGTCACACCGCCCGCCTTTAATAAAATACCCGCGTACCCGACCTGTGTATTCCCGAATTCGGAAAGCTCGCCCACCATTCTTATAATGTCGTAGAAATATCCGGCACAAAACGCGAAAATAATACAAATCAACGCTATCTGCGCCGCGAGCGCGAATTCAGGAGCGTTCTTTTTTATCGGTATAATTACAGCCGCGCCCAATACGGCAAGCCCTAAAATATCCGTGATTTCAATATTCATATTCCGAACATCCCTTTAAGCTCGGAAATCAAAGCGCCGATTTTCGGCAATATCATAGCTATCACTAAAATCAGTCCGGCAATTGTCGTCGCCGTCGCGTACTCCTCTTTGCCCGATTTTGTGAGTACCTGATTGAGCAGCCCCACTATGATACCTACCGCCGCTATTTTGATTACGAACTCAATTCCCATATCGTTTCCTCTTTATCAGATAAAAAGTATCAGTACGGTAAACGCTCCCGCCGCGCCGAGCGTCAGATAAAGCTTTGTCAGCCGCGCCTTTTCGGAAAACGCGAAGCTTTTTCTTTCCCCGAATTGGGAGATACAGTTTTCACAAATCAGCAGCTGACCGGCGGTATCGGTTGTTCCGAAGGTGTTCCCGAATGAAACAAGGGCGTTTACGTCGTCCGCGGACAAGTGTTTCTGTATTGCCGCATCCTCCCGCACAGCCCTCTCCCATGTCCTGTTAAACGGGTCTCCCGCGGTTTTAAGAGAGTCAAGACAAGGCGCTAAAAAGCTGAGTCTTTTTAGGTTCGTATCCCTGCAAAGCGAAGAAATCAGCTCGCCGGTCGTGGGGTTGTCAAAGTGCAGGCGCGTCTTCACAGTCGTAAGCATATCGCATATTTCGGAAAAAAGCTCAGCCCTCAACCTAAGAGCTCCCAACTTCTCCAAAGACCATATAACGGGAATGAGGGCAAAACAGGCGACGGCTATATACCTCAACTTCACTCGCTCCTATACCAAATCCTTACAGTCGTATACTTCCTTAACCTCGCACGGCGCCTCGCTTCCGCGAAGAACCGCCGCCTTCTTAAACGCTCCGCTGCTTACAAGCAGCTTTATCTGCGGTCTTGAAACGGCTTCTTCCACCGACGAGCCGTGCGCCGTCGCCACAAACTCCACCCCCGAATTTACACCTTCAAGGATTTTTTTCGCCTCTAAAAGCCCTCCTATTTCGTCGAGTACGATGATGTCGGGCGAAAAACACCTGAGCGCTATCTCAATGCCCATACCCTTAGGGTACAGCGAAAGTACGTCCGTGTTCACACCGAGGTTTCTGCCTTCGCCTCCGGCGCCGAGCGCCGCTATCTCATCCCTCTCGTCAATAACGGCAAGCTTTTTCGGGTTGTTTGACCCGTCCGAAAAATATCTGCACAAATCCCGTAAAAGCGTCGTCTTTCCGGACATCGGAGAGCCTATTATCAAAAAGCTACGGCAGCCCGCAAGCTTTGAAATCAGCTCACTGCTGCATGAGTAATAATCACGCGCTATCCTTATGTTAACCGAGGTAAAACATCTTACGGCTGTAATTTCTCCGTCCCTGACCGCCGCGGTTCCGCAAATTCCGGCTCTGTGCCCCCCGGGCAGCGTCACATATCCTTTATTTATACATTCCGTAT
>CAZQXZ010000049.1:10748-14686 GCA_964597515.1 uncultured Eubacteriales bacterium
ACACGGTCTCCTCAAGCTTTCCCGCGCTGAGCGTTACGCCGTTTGACGGATACAGAGAGGAAAGTCTGCCTCCCGCGCATAAATACATCGGACTCCCGTCAATAATAAATGATACCGCCCTCTTAGCCCGAAGCCTTATTTCGTTTATTTTGCACATCTTGTCCTCGTTTACCGATAAAAGCTCGTTTTTTAAGTCCCTCGGCAAAAGCGAAACGGCTTCCCTGTAATTTTTCATATTAAATCATATTAACACTTGTCCTAAAATAGAACGGAATACGCGGTATTGCATAACGCTAATTTAAATGTTGAAACGGCTGTATTTTTATGGTATTATTTATTATAAGTTTATTCCCGCGAAAGAAGGTTAACGAGTGGAAAATGAAAAAACGGCAGACGCCAATAACATACAAAGCGCCGCCGGGGAGAAAAACAAAAAAAGATTTAAGATAAACGGACAGGCTCTTAAAAACTCCGTGTGCGAAAACAAATTCGCGTTCCTTGCCGGCGCGTGTACCGCCCTGGTAATGATCGTGGTTTATTTTTGTTACGACCTGTTCCCTTTCGGCGACATAACTATTTTAAGAATGGATCTGTACCATCAGTACGGGCCCCTTTATGCGGAGTTTTATGACAGAGTAGTTAACGGCTCCTCTTTCCTTTATTCCTGGGTAACCGGCGGCGGCTCAAGCTTTTTAGGGAATTTTTCCAACTATGTATCCTCCCCCTTCTCTTTGCTGATACTCCTTTTCGGGCACAAAAATATGCCCGAGGCAATAGCCGCTATTATTCTGCTCAAAGCCGCGGCCGCCTCCTTTACAGGCGCTTATTATTTTAAAAACGCGCAAAAAATCAACACTCCCGCTACCGCGGCTTTCGGCGTTCTGTACTCGTGCAGCGGTTTTTTTATAGCCTATTACTGGAACATCATGTGGCTTGACGCCTTCTATCTGCTTCCGCTTGCCGCCTTAGGCATTGAAAGGCTCATTGGCGAGAGGAAAATGAGGCTCTATTATTTTACGCTTATCGTCGCCGCTTTAACCAACTACTATATGGCGTATATGCTCTGTATTTTCTCGGTTTTATACTTCCTCTCCCACTATTTCGGCCGCTACACGCTAAACGACACATATTTAGGAAAGCTCGCAAAAGGCAGGGATAAAGGCCGCGTAAAAAAAATGTTCAAGGGCTTTGCGCGCCTTATTCGCAACTCGCGCTTTCTCGACAGCGGGGTAAGGTTTGCCTTTGCCTCCTTAGGCGCAATTCTGTCCTGCGCTTTCCTGCTTATCCCCCTTTACTATATACTCAGCGCGTGTTCGGCGACTTCGGACGCCTGGCCTCAAAGCTGGAAGGAATATTTTTCGGTCTTTGACTTTTTGGCAAATCATCTCGCGTACCTTGATCCGACTATCAGAAGCAGCGGAGAGGACGTCCTTCCGAATATATACTGCGGTATTCTCCCGCTTATGCTCGTGCCGCTTTATCTGTTCTCCAAAAAAATATCCGTCAGGGAAAAATCCGCCGACGTTGTTCTGCTCGGAGTTTTCTTCGCCTCCTTCTATCTTAATAAGTTTAATTTCGTATGGCACGGACTTCATTTCCCGAACGATCTGCCATACAGATTTTCAAATATGTATTCGTTTTTACTGCTTGTAATGGCGTTCAAGGCTTTTAAGAATATAAAAGAATTCACAGGCAGGCAAATCCTCGGTTCGGGCGTCGCCGTAGTGCTGTTCGCGGTCCTTGTCCAGGAAATAGGCTCCAAAAACTTTACGGAGCTTTCGCTGTGGATAACCGTCGCGTTCGCCGGCGTTTATGTCGCCTCGCTTTATATGTTCAACGATAAAAAATATCCCCATTACGCCGTCGCCGCCCTGCTTTTGTGCGCCGTCTCTGCCGAATACACGGTGGCGAACACCAATCATTACAGCATGGATCAAACTAAGGCCTCATACGCGGGCGATTACAACGATTTTGTTTCGCTAAAAAGCACGCTCGACGGCTTTGCGGGCAACAGCACGTACAGAATGGAGCTGACTAAAAACAGGGCGCGCATGGACCCCGCGTGGTATAACTACAACGGCGTTTCGACCTTTTCCTCGATGGCCTATGAAAAGGTTTCAAATCTCCAATATCATCTCGGTCTTTACGGCAACTATATCAACAGCCACACCTACAATCCCCAGACCCCCGTGTATAACGCGATGTTCGCCCTGAAATATATTGTTGATAACGGGAATAAAATAAGCCCAAGCAGTCTGTATACGCAAGTCGCGTCGCAAGGGGTTTTCACGGCTTACCGCAACAATTATTATCTGCCCATAGCGTTCAGGGTCAATACCGACCTATCCTTCTGGCAGCATGACGACACCGACCCGTTCGCCGTTCAGAACAGCTTTATCGAAAACGCGGCGGGTATTCCGGATGTTCTTATAAATATTCCGGCTTTCAGCGCGGATTACAGCGATGTCGATATGTTCACCGACGAGGAATTCGCGACCGGTAATTTCTACTATAACAAGACCGACGGCGTTGACGAGGGAACGGTTACAATGCGCTTTAATATCCCCGAAACGCAAAACGTCTATATATACCTGAAATCCTCTGCCTCAAGCGTTAAAACAATAGATATTTCAAGCGACTACGGCTATATCTCAACCCAGTCTATTGATACCAAACCGTATGTTTTTGATATGGGGATACGCGAGGCGGGCGAGGTAATCACAGTAAAAATCCCTATTACGGGCGGCAGCACGGGCGTTTTATACCTGCATATGGCGGGGCTTGATATGGACGCCTTCAAAGACGCGTATGAAATCCTTAAAGCGGATTCTATAAACGTCACAAGCTTTAGCGACACTAAAATCACCGGAAATATCGAGGCTTCTGCCGGCGGTATTCTTTACACCTCAATAAATTACGACGAAGGCTGGTCTGTGTTTATCGATGGGAAAAAGGTCCCGCTCGCGGACTACTTCAAGCTTGGCGGCGCGCTGCTCGGCGTTTCGGTTACCGAGGGTTATCATACTGTCGAGTTCAGATATTTCCCGCAGGGAATGGTTATGGGTATCGCTATCTCAATCCTTGCCGCCGGTATCGTTATAATCCTTTATCTGCTTATCAGGCTCGGCGCGTTCGCGTTCAACCCTAAAACCGCAGAGGAAGAAGAGCTTGAGGATTTAAGCTTTGACGGGTCCCAAGCGCCGGTTACGCTTCTTTCCGGAGATATAAACACCGAGGATACCGTATTTTATTTCAAGCCTCCGGAGAATTCCGGCGAAGACGGTGAGGAAAAGCCGTAAACCCGATAGGAGAATTTTGACTTGTTTGCTAAGATTAACAGCGTGGGTCTGCTCGGTCTCGACTCTTATATGGTTGAGGTCGAGGCGGACTTATCTCAGGGGAAGTATAAATTTGACGTTGTAGGTCTTCCCGACGCCGCCGTAAGCGAATCGCGCGAACGCGTTGTATCCGCCATAAAAAACAGCGGTCTGCTCTTTGAGGCTACGCGCCATGTGACGGTAAACCTCGCGCCCGCGGACACCCGCAAGGAGGGCGCGGTTTACGATTTGCCCATGCTTACCGCTATCCTTACCGCCACAAAACAGGTGAACGCCGACCTTTCCCGCTCCGCTTTTGTCGGCGAGCTTTCACTTTCGGGCGAGGTGAGGCGCATAAACGGCGTTTTGCCCATGGTCATAGCCGCCAAGGAAAACGGTATGCGCGTCATATACGTCCCCTTTGACAACGCCGAGGAAGGCTCGGTAGTGGACGGTGTTCAGATATATCCCGTCCGCACAGTCAGGGAGCTTGTCAATCACCTTAACGGAAAAAGCTTTATAAAGCCTATGCCTCTTAAAAAATTCGCAATGTCAGAGCCTGACCCTCTCCTGCCGGATTTTTGCGACGTCAAAGGGCAATACGAGGTCAAACGCGCGCTT
>CAZQXZ010000050.1:0-14496 GCA_964597515.1 uncultured Eubacteriales bacterium
CGAGCTGAAATCCATCATAGAGCTTATGGACGCTGTTGACGCCTATATCCCGACTCCCGAGCGCAAGGCAGACCTTCCCTTCCTTATGCCTGTCGAGGACGTTTTCACAATCACGGGGCGCGGCACGGTCGCCACGGGCAGAGTCGAGCGCGGAAGGCTCAGGACGAGTGACGAGGTCGAGATAGTAGGACTTAAAGAAGAGAACAGAAAGAGCGTCTGCACAGGCGTCGAGATGTTCCACAAAATCCTCGATTACGCCGAGGCGGGCGACAATGTCGGCGTTCTCCTGCGCGGCGTTCAGAGGACTGAGATTGAGCGCGGTCAGGTGCTTTGCAAGCCCGGCTCCATTAAGCCGCATACAAAGTTCCGCGGTCAGGTTTACGTCCTTTCAAAGGAAGAGGGCGGGCGCCACAAGCCGTTTTTCAACAACTACCGCCCGCAGTTCTATTTCAGAACCACGGACGTTACCGGTATCATTACCCTTCCCGAGGGCGTTGAAATGTGTATGCCCGGCGACAATATCGAGATGGACGTCGAGCTTATCACCCATATCGCTATCGAAGAGGGTCTGCGCTTCGCTATCCGCGAGGGCGGACGTACGGTAGGCTCCGGAGTCGTTGTTGCTATCAACGAATAATCAAAGGCAAAAAAGCCCGGCGGGAAGTTTTCTTCCCGCCGGATATTTTTTTGGCGCGCGCCTTTAATCGCCGTAAATATAGCTGTCCTTACTCGCGTGTTTCACAGCCGGATGACCGGCTAAAAATCTGATTAGCAGCTCGCACCCGTCAACGCCCGGATTATTTAAGTAAAGCTTTAAAATCTGCGTTTCGTTTTGATTAAAAATCATCTCAACCGATTGAACCGTCTCTTCATTAAAAAAGTCCGGCTCATAAAGCCCTTCGGCGTTTTGATATTCGGCGTTCATGGTAACGAGAATATAATCATCAGGAAATTTTTCGCTTCTCACCTTAAACCATGTCGAATACGGGTTCAGACCGACGCTTACTCTGAGTATGCCGCGGGCGTCGCTTATTGTTTCGCTTGCCGTACAATCGGTGTCGCACGCCAAAAGGACATAATAATCCTCGGCGTCCTCAAGCCCGACGGCGATGCGCAGAGCCTTTCTCGCGTCAGACACCTCAACTTTGCCGTTGCAGTCAACGTCCCCAATAAGCACCGCCGTGCGCGTCAGGGGCGCGTCGGTAAGATTTGTGTCCGCGAGTGTAAGAGACGCGCCGGTGGGAACAAAATCGTATTCATCAAGCCCGTTTCCCGCGCGGTCTGCAACGGAGGTCAGCTCAAATGAGCCGAGCCCTTCCCTCATTTCGCATACAGTCATTTCATCAGAAAGATAAATATACTTTTCGGTCAAAAAGAAGCGGTCTTCAAAGTCCGCCGCCGAAGAGGAGAGCATGCAGATACAGGTGAGTAATAGCGAGCAACATACTATTAACGATATTTTTTTCATGTGTCTGCCTCCAATCTGAATAATGCGCAAAAAGCGTAAAGATTTGTCAGATAAAACATCAAACCCAACAGCATTATGGTACCATAAATAATAATCATTGCAATACATCCACAAAAAATAAATGTTAAAATTTTGTAAATTATTTAATTTGCTCAAAATCGGCGAAAACAAGAAGGAAAAAACAAAATATAAGGAGATTATTTATATCAGCTATCAAGCAATAATTTAAGGTCTCCCGCCCCTTATTTTGAGCGGGAGACCTTTATGCGGTTTACTGTTTAAACGGAGGGTTTCAGGTATTTCATCGCGACCCAGCCGCCGGTTTTGCCGTATACGACATAGCCCCACTCGCCCTTTACCGCGAGCACATCCACCTTTGTGCCTTTCGGTACTGTGCAGATAGTGGTCGTGTCGCCGCTGCCGGAGGGCGCCAGTCTGAGACTTAAAGGGTCGGTTACGGTGTTCACAATATAGGTTCCGGTTTCATAATTTTCGGAGGACGCGGCGTTTGTCGAAGAGCTTGCGGTGTCGCCGTAAGGGATATTTGCCGAAATGCTCGTATCCGTGCCGGAGACGTCCGCGTTCGCCGCGGAGCTGCCCGCGACGCTTTCGGAAGCGCTTTCCTCAGAGGTGCCGCCGGCGGCGGGAAGCGTATAAACGAGAGATGAGGTGCCGCTTGTATCCGAGTCGGTTGAACTTTCTTTGTTATCGGATACGGGACCGCATCCGGCAAAGACGATGCAAAGTACTGCGAGCGGCAGCCCGAAAGCGAAAATTTTCTTTTTCATAATAAAATCCTTTCTGTTAAGGCGACTCTCGCCGCATTATATAGTTATACGTTATCCGCTCCCGCGACGAAAAACGGCACGGGAAGAATTGCGAAAAAAGAGGCGGGCAGTCCGGCGGCGTTTGGGGGGCATATCCCGAACAGCAGCCTTACCGCGCTCAGATGCGCAAGCTCAATATCCGGCTCGCGGGAGGTTTTTTCTACCGCCACGGCGTTGTCCTTAACGCTGATATGTATGTTTTCGTCTCCCGCCTTGCCGTGGATTAAAAGCGTACATTCCGTATCGCAAAGAGGGGTATAGCTTGCCTTAAAGCCCAAAAGCGCCTTTAAGGTGCGCCTATAATTCAATACGGTCATATTCGCGCAATTATCGATACAGTAGCCCTCTGAAACGTCTGCAAAGAAGCTGAAAAGCTCCCTGTCAAACAAAGGCAATGAAATGCCTATATCGGAGCCTGAATTCTCTTTGAGTACGGCGAGTACAGCGTCTTTAATATCGCGGTTGTCTGCAAGGGCAAGCTCGGATACGTCCGACTTATCATCGCTTAATATAAGGTAGCCCTTAAACTCATTGCCTTTGAGAATGATATACGGTACCTGCCGCCATGAGCATAAAATGTCGTACAGCGCTTCGCGCTCCCTGCCAAAACGGTACGCCCGCGCGTTGTAAAGAGCGTAAATTTCGTCAAGGCGCCTGTCGTCTTCATTATTAAGCCCGACTATCTCGAAATCCGTCTTTATATCCGTTTTAAATGCGTGGCGCAAATTCCTTGCGGAAAGATTGAAGCGGCAGACCTGCCCGCCGTGTTCAAATGAAAAATACGCGTATCTCTGTCTCTGACCGCCTAAAAAAGCGATGTCTGTTCCGGTTTTTATCATATCGTCAAGCGCAAGGTTCATACAGTCCGTCATATACCCTTTCGAGCGGCTGTCAAGAGTGACCGCAACGTTGCCTATGCCCGCGCACCTGAGAACAGTGCCGTTTACGTTCAAATTATTGTAAAAAAGACCTACGGCGCCTTTGATATCGTCTCCCTCGCGCACTATCATATTGTGCGCGGCGGGGTTGTGCTTGTCCTTATACAGCTTCGGAAGCAGCTTGTAAAAATCAAAACCGATTTCGCTTCCCGGTGAAAAAACCTCGTTTATCATAGCGACGAGCTTTGCGTTTTCTCCGCTCGCGCCTCTGCCCTTATAAATTTTTTCGTGCATTAAATTTAGACCTTTTCCTTTCATTCCCACTGCCGAAATACTATCACAATAACAGCGATAAGTCAATAAAATCAAGCCGACAAAACACCTCTTTCGGCGAGCGTTTTTGAGCGCAAAAAGCCTTTTTTTGAAGACCTCGACGGCAGACTCTCTTTTTTTACGCCTTAATCGACGCCTTGTGTTAAAATAAAATTAAGGTTTTATAAATTTCTTGCCGAACTTATTACTATATGTTATAATAACTCCAAGGCGGCGTTGCCGCTTACAAAGGCATCGCCTTTGCTTTTATGCTAAATACGTTTAATCGCAGCGGTACAATTGTTTTAGGGGAGGAGAGCGCCGTTTGGTTATTTTGGGCATTGACCCCGGCTATGCGACAGTCGGCTGCGGGGTGGTTGACTATACAAAAAACCGTTTCGCGCTCATCGCTTACGGAGCGATACTCACCGATAGCAAGGAGCCTTTTTGCCGCCGCCTTGAAAAGATTTATGACGGCGTTGACGAGCTGATACAAAAATTCAAACCCGACGCCGTAAGCATTGAAAAGCTCTTTTTCAACAGCAATCAGAAGACGGCTATTGACGTCAGTCAGGCAAGGGGCGTATGCGTCCTCGCCGCGCAGAAGGGCAAAATTCCGATTTTTGAGTACACGCCGCTTCAGGTGAAGCAGAGCGTTGTGGGCTACGGAAGAGCCGACAAGCGTCAGGTGCAGGAAATGGTAAAAGTTTTTCTGAATTTAAACGAGACGCCGAGACCCGACGACGCGGCGGACGCGCTCGCGCTCGCCGTCTGCCACGCCCATACGAGCGGCTCTTTGATAAGCCGCGCGGGATACGAGAATTAAGTGCGAAAAGGAACGGGAAGCTTATGTTTTACAGCCTGACAGGCAACATCGTATATAAGGATGAAACCTCTGTCGCGCTTTGCTGCGCGGGGGTGGCTTTCAAGTGCTTTGCAACCGATAACACGCTTAGAAAAATCACCGAAAAAAGCGGGACGGTCACGCTCTTTACGCATCTGAACGTGCGAGAGGACGCGCTTGATTTATACGGCTTTTACGATATCGGCGAGCTTGACGCGTTTAAGCTGCTTATCGCGGTTTCGGGCGTGGGACCTAAGGCGGCTCTTTCCATACTGTCTGAGTTTACTCCGGACGCGCTCGCCCTTGCCGTAGTGTCCGGCGACGCGAAAACCGTAACAAGAGCCCAAGGCATAGGACCGAAGCTTGCGCAAAGGGTTGTGCTTGAATTAAAGGATAAGCTCGGCGCGTATTCGGGTATATCCCAAAGCGTACCGTTTTCAGCAGTAAACGCGGCGTTTGAAATGACGGGCGCCCAAAGCGCCGTCGCGGCGCTTACTCAGCTTGGCTATTCGCAGAGCGAGGCGGCGCTCGCCGTCGGCAGGCTTGACCCCTCCTTGGACGTAAACAGCCTTGTGAAAGCCGCTTTAAAAAGCCTTGCGTCTTTTATGTGACAGGATTAAAAGGAAGGTACTTGAATGGATGATTTTTTCGTCGCGGATTTTGAGCGCATCGTCGCTCCCGAGGTAACGGGTCTTGACTCTGAAATAGAGACGAGCCTGCGCCCGAAAACGCTGTCCGAATACATCGGGCAGGAAAAGGCGAAGGATAACTTAAAGGTATATATAGACGCGGCGCTCGGCAGGAGCGAGCCGCTCGACCATGTTTTGCTTTACGGTCCTCCGGGACTCGGGAAGACTACGCTCGCGGGCATAATAGCGAACGAGATGAACGTTCAGATACGCGTGACCTCGGGACCCGCTATCGAAAAACCGGGCGACTTGGCGGCGCTGCTCACAAACCTCAACGAGGGCGACGTGCTTTTTATTGACGAGGTACACAGACTCTCGCGCAGCGTCGAGGAGGTTTTATATCCGGCGCTTGAGGATTACGCGCTCGATATCATAATCGGGAAAGGACCGTCGGCGCGCTCGATAAGGATTGATTTGCCGCGTTTTACGCTTGTGGGAGCCACCACGCGGGCAGGTCAGCTCTCGGCTCCGCTGCGCGACCGTTTCGGCGTTATATTAAGGCTTGAAACGTATTCCCCCGACGAGCTTTCAAGAATAGTCAGGCGCAGCTCGGGAATACTTGGAATTGAAGTGACGGCGGACGGATGTTTTGAGCTTGCCGCCCGTTCAAGGGGTACGCCGAGGATAGCCAACAGGCTGCTCAAAAGGACGAGGGACTTCGCACAGGTGTCGGGCGACGGCGTTATAACGCGTGATATCGCAAACAACGCTCTTGACAGAATGGAAATCGACTCCTTGGGACTCGATATGGTAGACCGGCTTATGCTTCGGGCGATGGTTGAGAATTATAACGGCGGTCCCGTCGGGCTTGAGACCATCGCCGCCGCGATAGGCGAGGAGTCCGTTACGATTGAGGACGTTTACGAGCCGTACCTAATGCAGCTCGGATTTTTGGCGAGAACGCCGCGCGGCAGGAAGGTGACTCCCGCGGGCTGCCGCCACTTAGGGCTGAAATGTCCCGAGCAGGAAAGCGACGGGCAGATATCCATCGCATTTGACGATTGATTGAAGGGAGCCGTATTATGGGCAGATTATTCGGAACGGACGGCGCGAGGGGCGTCGCAAACAGCGAGCTTACCTGCGAGCTTGCCATGCAGATAGGCAGGGCGGCGGCAATGGTGCTTACGGAGCATACCTCAAAGAGACCCAAGGTATTGATAGGGATGGACACAAGGGCTTCGTCCCAGATGCTCGAGGCGTCGATAAGCGCGGGACTTTGCTCGGTGGGCGCGGACGTGCTGCTGTTAAACGTCGTGCCGACTCCCGCCGTGGCGTATCTCGTAAAAAAATACTCGTATGACGCGGGCATAATGATTTCCGCTTCGCACAACCCTTGCGAGTATAACGGAATTAAGGTGTTTCAGTCCAACGGCTACAAGCTGCCCGACGAGCTTGAGGAGGAAATAGAGGATATTATCCTCAACCAGACCAGGGTGCCGCCCGTAAAGATAGGCGGCGAGGTCGGCAGGATACAAAACTCGAAAACGGCGAGATTTGATTATACCGCACATCTGAAAAGCTGCGCGAAGGCGCCTCTTAAAAACCTGAAAATAGCCTTCGACTGCGCAAACGGCAGCGCGAGCGTCATAGCTCCCGAGCTGTTTATGTCGCTCGGTATTGACTGTCTGTTTATCTCGGCTCATCCCAACGGCGTAAACATCAACGACAAGTGCGGCTCCACAAATCTTGACAGGCTGAAAGATTTTGTGGTCAGAAACGGCTGCGATGCCGGTCTCGCCTTTGACGGCGACGCCGACCGTCTGCTCGCGGTTGACGAAAAAGGCGAAGCTGTGGACGGAGACAGGATAATGTCTATCTGCGCCGGCTATATGAAAAGCCGCGGACTGCTTAATAAGGATACCGCCGTTGTGACGGTTATGAGCAATATGGGGTTTTTTGATTATTGCGAGCGCAAGGGCATCAAATGCGAAAAGACCAAGGTGGGCGACAGGTATGTGCTTGAAAATATGGTTGAAAACGGCTATAACCTCGGAGGCGAGCAGTCGGGGCATATCATATTCCTCGATTACGCGACGACGGGCGACGGCGAGCTTTCGGCGATAAAGCTGCTTCAGGTTATGTCCGAGACGGGCGAGAAGCTTTCTGTCTTAGCCGGCGAGATGCAGGTATTCCCGCAGGTTATGGTAAACATTCGGGTATCCGATTTCGGAAAGGCGAAGTTCCCGAGAGACGAGGAGATAAAAAAGGCGATAAGCGCGGCAGAGGCGGAGCTTGGGGGAGACGGCAGGGTGCTTGTGCGTGTTTCGGGTACGGAGCCGCTCGTGCGTGTAATGCTTGAGGGCAGGGACACAGACAAGATAAACGAGCTTGCCGATGAAATCGCCCAAGTTGTAAAGGAAAGGCTTTTATAATGCGCGTAGCTGACCTATGGGAGGATTATGAGCTGCTTGACTGTACCGCAGGCGAGAGGCTTGAGAGATGGGGAGACATTATCCTAATTCGCCCCGACCCGCAGGTAATATGGAGGACTGAAAAGAAAAACCCGCTGTGGGGCAGCGCCCACGCGAGATACGCCCGCTCGTCCTCGGGCGGCGGCGCGTGGGAGTTTTATAAAAAAACACCCGAGTCCTGGAAAATAGGGTACCGCGACATCACGCTTCGCGTAAGCCCTACGGGCTTTAAGCATACAGGCGTATTCCCGGAACAGGCGGTCAACTGGGATTTGATAAGGGATATAATAACCGGCAGCGGCAGACCCGTAAAGGTACTCAACCTTTTCGCCTATACGGGCGCGGCTACGGTTAGCGCTCTAAAAGCCGGAGCGCACACCGTCCACGTGGACGCCGCCAAGGGAATGGTGCTGTGGGCTAAGGAAAACGCCGCTCTGAGCGGCGCGGCGCATAGGAGCGTCCGCTGGATAGCGGACGACTGTAAAAAATTTGTGAGCAGGGAAATCAAACGGGAGAGCAAATATGATATTATCATAATGGACCCTCCGTCATACGGCAGGGGACCGGGCGGCGAGGTCTGGAAAATAGAGGACGAGGTGTATGAGCTTGTCAGCCTGTGCGCCGAGGTTCTTTCGGACAAGCCCCTTGCCTTTATGATAAACTCGTATACAACGGGGCTGTCGCCCTGTACGATGAGCTACATATTGAATGCGGTTCTTTCCGAAAAGTATAAAGGGAATGCCGGCGCGGACGAAATCGGTTTACGGGTTAGCTCATCCGGCTTAGTTCTTCCGTGCGGCTGCGCGGCGGTTTGGAGAAGCATATAGATGGCAAAGGATGTAATTATCAGATTTGACGGCGCCTCCTACTCCTATGAGGGAGACGGCGACTTCGCCGTAAACGATATAAGCCTTGATATTTACAAAGGTGAGTTTACGGCTGTTTTAGGGCATAACGGCTCGGGAAAATCCACGCTTGCAAAGCTTAGCAACGCGCTTTTAATTCCGGCGAGCGGCAAAGTGTTTGTCCGAGAGATGGATACCTCTGACGAAAAATCAGAAATTAAAATCAGGCAGACAGTCGGAATGGTATTTCAAAATCCCGACAATCAGATAGTTTCGACGATTGTGGAGGACGACGTCGCTTTCGGACCGGAAAACCTCGGCGTCCCGCCGCAGGAAATCAGGCGGCGCGTGGACGACGCTTTGAGGGCCGTGGGAATGTACGAGTACAGGATGCACGAGCCTCACAGGCTTTCGGGCGGGCAGAAGCAGCGCGTGGCGATAGCCGGAGTTATGGCGATGAGAACCGAATGTGTAGTTTTCGACGAGCCCACCGCGATGCTTGACCCAAGGGGCAGGCAGGAAGTGTTTGACGCTATTAAATCGCTGAACAGGGATTACGGTATAACGGTTGTCCTGATTACGCATTTTATGAACGAAGCCGTGCTTGCCGACAGGGTTATAGTGATGGACGACGGTCATATAAGGCTTGACGGCACGCCGCGCGAGGTGTTCAAATACGCGAAGGAGCTGCGAGATATGGGGCTTGACGTCCCGAAGCCCTCGGAGCTTGCCGCTCTTTTGAAAGACGAGGGGGCAGACCTCGGCGAGGGGATTATGACAAACGAGGAATTTGTAAACGCGTTTGCGGGTTATATGGGGAGAAGCGATGGCGATACTTGAGGTTAGAAATCTGACATATGTGTACGGCGAGGGTACCCCGTTCAGGATTGAGGCGCTAAGGGATATAAGCGCAGGCTTTGAAAAGGGCGAGATTATATCGGTGATAGGACATACCGGCTCGGGGAAAAGCACGCTGCTTATGCATCTGAACGGGCTTTTGAAGCCCGCCTCGGGCGAGGTGCTTTTTGAGGGTAAGAATATATGGGAAAGCAAGCAGAGCGTTAAGCGCGCGCGCTTTAACGTTGGGTTCTGCTTTCAGTATCCGGAGCATCAGCTGTTCGAGTCAACGGTTGAAAAAGATATCGCCTTCGGACCGAAGAATATGGGACTCCCCCAAGACGAAATAAACGAGCGCGTCAGGGAAGCCGCAAAATACGCGGGTCTTGACCCTTCGCTGCTTCAAAAATCGCCGTTTGATTTGTCGGGCGGAGAGAAAAGGAGAGCCGCTATAGCCGGAGTTATGGCTATGAGACCCGGCGTTTTGATACTTGACGAGCCGACGGCGGGTCTTGACCCGAGGGGAAAAAAAGTCATAATAGAGCTTATTAAAAATTACAACACACAGACGGGCGGCACGGTTATTTTCGTGTCCCACAATATGGACGACGTGGCGTCTGTGGCGGACAGGGTACTCGTGATGAACGCGGGCAGGGCTGTTATGTACGATACGGCGAAAGCGGTGTTCGCAAGCGGAGATAAGCTCGCCTCGCTGGCGCTGGGCGTACCTGAGATAACGCGTCTTCTGCGAAGCCTTAATGAAAAGGGGTTCAACGTGCCCCCGGATATTTTTGATATTGAGGAGGCGAAGGACGCGCTGCTCTCGCTTTTAAGGAGGCGGGCGCTTTGATTAAGGATATTACGATAGGTCAGTTTTTTCCGGGCGAGTCGTTTGTGCATAAGATGGACGCGCGTATAAAAATCATACTTACAATCGCCGTTTTGGTGGTAATTTTCCTGTGCGGCAACTTTTTATCCCTCGGCACGGTATCGGCGTTCGTCCTGTTTTCATTCCTGCTCACACGCCTTTCGGCAGGGCTTATCATTAAAAGCTTCAAGCCTCTTCTCCCGATTTTAATCATTACCTCGATTTTACAGCTTTATTATGTAAACAAGGGAGAAGAACTCTTTTCCTGGTGGAAAATTAGGGTGACGAGCGGCGGCGTATATATGATGGGGTTCATCGTCGTCAGGATTTTATCGCTGATACTTATAAGCTCGCTGCTGACTTATACCACGTCGCCGACCTCTCTTACGGACGCCATTGAGAAGCTGCTTTCCCCGCTCAAGGTTTTCAAAATCGAGGTACACACGTTCGCGATGATGATGACAATAGCGTTACGGTTTATACCTACTCTCATAGAGGAAATAGACAGGATTATGAACGCGCAGAAGGCGAGAGGCGCGGACTTTGAGACAGGGAGCGTCATTAGCAGAGTAAAGGCGCTTTTCCCGATATTCATACCGCTGTTCGTTTCGTCGTTCAAGCGCGCGTTCGAGTTAGCGGACGCTATGTCGTGCCGCTGTTACGCGGGCGGCAAGGGGCGTACCCGAATGAAACAGCCGAAAATCGGAGCGCGCGATTTCACCGCGCTGGTTTTTGTCGCCGGGCTTACGGCGGCGGTAATATGGCTTAACGCAATTTTCGGGAGAGTAATCTGACGATGAGAAATTTACTGTTTGTCATAGCGTTTGACGGGAGGCGTTACCACGGCTGGCAGAGCCAGATAAACGCGCTTTCGGTTCAGGATACCGTAGCCTCGGCGTTTAACAGCCTTACGGGTGAAAATCCGGATATTGCCGGCTGCGGCAGGACGGACGCCGGAGTCCACGCGAATATGTTCTGCTTTTCGGTAAAGACCCGCTCGACAATCCCGACGGACAGTTTTGCCGCCGCCCTCAGTTCAAGGCTCCCCGAGGACATCTCCGCAAGCCGGTGCTTAGAGGTTGACAAGGATTTTAACGCGAGGTTTTCATGCGAAAAAAAAGAATATTTGTACCTGATAAGCAATACCGCCGTCAGAGATCCTTTTTTTGCAAGCAGGGCTTATCATTATCCGCACAGGCTCGACGAGACGCAGCTTGACAAAGCCGCCAAGCATTTTTTGGGAACGTATGATTTCTCCGCGTTTTGCAGCTCGCGCGCGAAGGTCGGCTCAAAGGTGAGAACCGTTTACGAATGCGGCGTTAAAAGAGACAAAGATCTTGTAATCTTTACGGTTTCGGCGAACGGATTTTTATACAATATGGTCAGAATAATTGTCGGAACGCTGCTGTATACGCAAAGCGGCAAGATAGGAAAAGATGAAATCCCCGAAATAATAGCCTCTCTTGACAGGACGAGAGCGGGAATGACGGCGCCGGCGGCGGGGCTTTATCTTAACAAGGTTTTCTACGATTTTGATATATAGGGGTGCGTTTTCTTGGGCGCGAAAAGAAAAAGAAAAAAGAAAAGTGCGTTAAGAAAGCCGGTAATCGTCATCTCGGCGCTGGCGCTGGCTTTCGCCGCGGTGTTTGCCGTAGGCTCGCTTTTCGGAGCGATGCCGTTTTCGGGCATTTCGGCGAGGGTGCGCGCGTATATATCAGGCGACGGCGGCGGCGCGTTCCCGATACATATAAGCGCGGTGAACACGCTTGACGCGGACTCTTGCGGCGGCGGCTTCTATGTGCTTTCCGATACGGACATCAAGCTGTACGACTGCGCGGGCGTCTGCAAGCTCACAAAGGAGCACGGCTTTACGTCGCCCGCCGTATCAACGGGCGAATACGCAACCTTCGTGTATGACAGAAGCGGTACAGACTACCTCTTAATCAAAAAGGACAAGGTTGTAAGCGAGGGCAAGTCAAAAGACGGTAATATTTTGACAGCCGCCGCGGGGAACGGGAAGAGGGCGTTTGCCGTCAGAAGCGCAAACGCCACAAGCAGCCTTTACGTAACCGACAGGGCGGACAAAGACGTCTTTATCTGGAACTGCGCATACGGGCATATCATTTCGGTTGCGCTGTCCGGCAACGGCAAGAATGTCGCGTCGGCAAGCGTCAGCGCCGTTGACGGAGACGTAGTTTCCGCCGTGCATATCTTCGGATTTGATTACAGCGAGGAGCTTTTCACGCATACGTTTGAAGGGGAAGCGGTTTTAAGAATTAAATATTTAACGGGTAAGCTGCTGTATATTTTTACAGACCGCGGAATATATACCGTTAAGGGGAATAAGGAGTTGACGGCGGTAAAAAACTACTATTCCTCGGAGCTTGGGTTTTACTCGGACTCCGATAACGGCGTAAGCGCTTTGGCGCTTACAAAATACGGGGGCAGCAATCTGTGCGAGCTGTATGTCTGCGGCAAAAGAGGACAAGAGCTTTTCAGCAAGGAAATAGAGGCGGACGTTTCCTGTGTGCACACAAACGGAAAATATGTATTTTTACTTGCCGATAAAAGCGTTTTGGTTTATAATCTAAAAGGCGAGCTATTGAACGAAATCAAATCCGATATGAGGTTTGACAGTATTTTCGCAAACGGCGGATATGTTTATTTACGCTCGTCCGATAAAATTGAAAGAGTATACGCACTGGGAGACGAAACGGAAAAGGAGAACGGATAACGATGGAATATATTATTGATATAATAATTATATCAGGGTTTTTCCTCATAATAACTCTTGCGGTAAAAAAAGGTTTTGCCAAAATCGTACTGGACATCGGCGCTACCGTGCTGTCCTTTATAACGGCTTATATTTTTAGCCGTCCCGCAGCGGAGCTTGTGTACGAAAAGGTTATAAAAGGGATGATTGAGAACTCCTTGGAGGAAAAGCTGCGGGAGCTTCCGGCAGGGGACGCGTTCGCGCAGGTGCGCGCGCTCGCCGGGTCGATACCTCAGGGGCTTGTGAGCCTCGGGGATAAAATAGGGCTTAATATCAGCACTCTTATTGAAAACGCGAACAAAGCGGATATTTCTCCGGGCAGTATTTCCGCGTCTGTTACGGACTCTGTGTTTAAACCGATAGTCCTAATCGCGGCGACAGCCGTGTGCGGTTTGCTTATCTTCATCCTCGCTTCGGTCGTCTTCGGACTTGTGGCAAAACTCGTCAACAAGGTATTTAAAATTCCGCTCGTCAAGAGCGTGAACAGGGCGCTCGGGGGAGTTCTCGGAATAGTCGAGGGCGTAGTATTCCTGTTTGTATTTTGTACTCTCGCGTATTTTATCGGAGGGCTTACTGACGGAAAGCTTTCGGAGTATATCGGAAACTCGGTAATCATCGAAGCCGTCAACGGCTTCAATCCGATATTGGAAAAATTCAAAGGGTAAAATGCGGCAGCTTTTATTTTGAAAGGAAAGATAGATATGAAGGGTTTATTTAAAAATTGCTGGACTGTACCCAACCTTCTTACGGTTATCCGGATTTTCCTCGTCCCCGTTTTCGCGGTGCTATTCTGGAAAGGGGAGTACATATGGGCGGTAACCTCGCTGTTTATTTCAGGGCTCAGCGACTTCCTCGACGGTAAAATAGCGAGACGCTTCAATCAGATAAGCGATTTGGGAAAAGTGCTTGACCCGGTGGCGGACAAGCTGACTCAGATAACTCTCGCCGTACTGCTTCTTATAAAGTTCAGCGGCAGCGAGAACAAAATTCTTGCGGCATACAGCTGGATTTTCCTTGTATTTTTAATAAAAGAGGCAATAATGGTTATCGGGGGCGCCGCGCTTCTCTTTATGAATTTGCGCCCGAGTCCGGCGGAGCTTTTCGGCAAGGTCGCCACATTCGCGTTTTATTCGGTAATGATTATACTCATAGCCTTCGCGCCGGAGTTCGGGGCGTTCAGGGAAATATGGACTATAAACGAGACGCTTCTGATTGTACTTGTCGCGATTTCCGCGCTGCTTACGCTTGTCGCGTTTTTGGGCTATCTTCCGGGAACAATAAAGCAGTTTAAAACAAAAGAAAACCCGCAGCCCAAGGAAAAGAAAAAAATTGGAGAGAATAAATGAACAGAGTTATATGTGTTAAATGTAAAAAAAGGCCTGCCGTAATTTTTGTTTCAAAAATCGAGGACGGCAAAGCGACGCAGGAAGGCTATTGCATGAAATGCGCGATGGATATGAATATCGGACCCATCAAGCAGATGATGGCGAATATGGGCATTACCGAGGACGAAGTGGACGCCGTAAGCGAGCAGTTTTCCGAGATGTTTGACGGATTGGAGGGCTTTCAGCCCGGAGGAGCCGGAACAATGCCTTTTCTAAACGCGCAGGCGGGAGCCGCGCAGCCCGAAGCGGACGATGGCGAGGACGATGAAAAGGACGATAAAAAAAGAGGAAGAAAAAGAGATAAGAGTAAAAATAAAGACAAAAGGAAGTTTTTGGGGCTTTACTGTACAGACCTCACC
>CAZQXZ010000051.1:0-8344 GCA_964597515.1 uncultured Eubacteriales bacterium
TACACTAAATGCAACTTCAAATTCTACTGTTGCATTTACTTTGAGAATTTACTAAATTAGAAAATAATAAAAAATTTTAATAGAAACTATTCCATTTTATAACCGAGTATGATACAATCAAAAGGAGATCGCTAAATGTACGTTGGCGAGGATTATTAGGAGGGTATTAAGTATGGGAGAAAATGCGTTATATAAGGTAATCGGCATCATTCTTGCCTTGTCTATTGTTTTAACGATTGTTACCTCTAATGTCGTTTCAATCACAGCGATAACGCTGTTAAAAAGCGGCGGTGGAGTTGTGGCTGGAGGCACAGGCGCCGGCACACAGACGGATACGACACAAGCCGCCCAGGCGGGGGAGACTCAGCAGGGAGGAAGCGTTACGCCGGACGATACGATACCGGGTGAGTCCGTTCAGGTAACGGGGGCTCAGGGAACAAATCAGGTAACGCAAAGCGGCGGCAATACGGGAACGACGAAAGGCACAAGCACGAATACGACGGCTGCCGCGGCGCAGAAATCAAACGCCGATATAGCAAAGCTTTACAATGAAGCTTTAAATAAAACAAAAGCCTATAAAGGCAATGTTAAAATTAAAAGAGTTGAAGGCGTAACAACAGTTGTTACAAAGCTTGCTCTCGTTAAATCCATTGCACAAGGTATGTTACCCAATACATATCCCGAAACGCGTGAGGGTACTTTTAGCAACGGTCTTTCAACGGCTGATAAAAGAGTTAAAAAGGACGGCGACACAAAAGAGTTTGACCCCGGTACTAAGCTTGCTGATTATTTGCCCCCGCCGGAGGGCAAAAATGCAACGCTTGCAGCGGCAGGTATTAAAGATTCTAAATACACAGCAGTAGGCGGCGGCTATAAGCTTGAAATTACACTCATACAAGAATCGGGAGATGGCGTAAATTATTTGCCTACGCACCATGCTTCTGTGATGGATACGCTTTCAATGAGCGATAAAGATCTTGAGCCTTTCAAGGTTTTGAACGCCACAACAACTTACAGCGGGGCTAAAATTACCGTAAATGTTAATGCAAACGGCTTAATTACATCATTAAGCATTTTAGAAACTGTTAATGTTACCGGTGTGGTTACGTATGGCAGTATGAGTAATGGCTTAGACGCCATTCTTGACGGCAACTGGAAGCAGGATATCACCTTTACTTATTAAATTTAACAAAGATGATAAGGAGGCTCGCTTTCGGTGGGTCTCCTTTTCATATGGCAGATGGCAGATTTCAAATATCGGATTTCAGATTTAAAGGAAAACGCAAAGCGTTTTGATTATAATCGCAAACCTTGATTTTCCATTTAAAAAAGGTGGTTAGCTGTGCTGTTTAAGGTTTTGTTTTTTTTGGCCGTTATAATGGAATTTATATTTATTCCTAAATTTTTAAAAGCGATGTGGCCGGAGAAAAACAAAAAATCATTAAGGCTTAAAATGATTTGTTCATGCTTATTTGTGCTGATGTCAGTATGCGCCGCGCAAATCGGCGGAGGATTGTCGCGTTACGCGGTGCTTATGATTTTTGGCGCGTTATTCGGCTTTTTGGGTGATTATTTTCTCCACGCCAAAGGCAGTGTGCCGTATTTTATAACGGGGCTTGCAAACTTTTTAACAGGTCATATTATGTACATAGCCGCGTTCTCGGTTGTATTTCTGAATGTATTTCCCGAACGCCAATTTTTCCATTTGCGTGAAACAGCCGCATATGCCGTCGCCGCCGCCGCGGCGATATATGTATGCCGCAAGCGAAAATTTAAGTTTAAATCAAAAACGCTTCTCGCCGCTGTTGCCGTGTACGCCATAGTTATCATTGTGATGCTTGTCAAAGCCGTTTCACTCGGGTGGTACTGCTTTATCAGCGAATACGGGCGCGCGGCGTTCATTCTGATTAGCTTGGCGGCGGGAGCCTTATGCTTTACCCTGTCGGATATGACGCTCGTACTTATTCTTTTCGGTGGGAAAAAGGGGAGCTACCCGCTTAAAATATTTAATATCATTACATATTATACGGCGCAGACGCTTCTCGCGTCGTCCCTGATATTCTTGCATTAAGATTTTTAGGAGTGGTATATTGTGAAACAGACCATAGCATTTACGCTGTACGCCGTATTAGCGGTGCTTATCATTATTTCATTTGCGCCTACGGTATCGGCAGCTTCTGACACCGCGCCGAAAACGCAGGAAAGCGACACTGCCGATGCAACGGAAATGCGTTTTACCATTGACGTGGAAGACCGGTATACGGGAGGTTTACACAGCGATAACGCGGGTTCTTCTTCGGCGGGTAAAACCGTTTTTATCGGAGTTGGCTGTGTTATTATTTTAACGGGAATTATTATAATTGCCGTTAAGTCCCGCGGCGACAGCGACGGAGTGGAGGAAAATGAAGCCTCTGCTTCGCCGGAAAACGGCGGGGAAAAAGAAGGGGATTAATTCAACCGATAATTACAGGCTGTGTTTGCTCGCGCCGCAGCGCGCAGTCAAGCGCGGTCTTTGTTTTTGTAAAGTCGGCTATCATTGAATTTGGTTTTTTCATACAGTCGTCCTGCCTGTAAGGTATAAAATAGACGTTCTTTGTGTTGTGCAGTAAGCCGATGTTTTTGGCGGCCGCCGCCAGCGCGTCATTTGTGGATATGCCGATGATTACGGGTCTTTCATTACGCAGATGCGCCTTTGCCGCAAAGGTTACGCTCGTATCGGCGACGCCCGACGCGAGCTTAGCGAGCGTATTTCCGGTGCATGGCGCGATAATCAGGGCGTCGAGCGTTTTTTTCGGTCCGAACGGCTCAACCTCGCCTAAGGTGTGCAGGACGCTTGTTTTTGTAAGCTCTTCAATTTCTTCGATAAAATCTTTTGCAAGCCCAAATCTTGTGTCGAGCGAATACGCATTTTCCGACATAATCGGTATTATTTTTATTTTACTGTCCTTTATCAGTTCTTCAAGAATGTTTATAATGCTCCTGAATGTGCAGTACGAGCCGCACATGGCAAATCCGACCGTTATCATAAAACAGCGCTTCCTAACTCTCCGAGTATTGTGTCTCCGATTATTTCACCCGCTGTTTTCGGCGCGACATTGCCGGGCAGGGAGGGAGCCTTGACGACATTGAAGCCCAGCCCGAGTGCGCGCTCAAAATCAATCCCGAAGGGCGACGACGCTATTTCGATAAGCAGGCAGCCCGTATTTATATTGCTGAGCTGTTTTTCCGATACCACAAGACTTGGCACCGTATTTATCAAAGCGTCAAAGTATACGGGCTCATATGAAAGGCTGTCAAGACCGCGCGTATCGCAGCCCATAGAAAACGCCTCCGAAAGGTTTTCGCGGCTTCGGGCGAGAACGGTAACGTTCGCTTTCAAGGCTCTCAGTGCGCCGGCTATTGCTTTTCCCGCTCTTCCGAAGCCGACAATTGCCAAGTCCATCGAATGTATCGTTATCGGAAGGGCTTCAATCAGTATTTTTATTATTCCTTCCGCCGTCGGAATAGAATTTAATATTTGAAGGCTGTGACTTTCATAATAGTCGCTGCAAACCGCCCCTTTTTCGGCTATACGGTTTCTTATATCCTGAGGAATAATGCCGCCAAAAACGGTATCGCCTTCATTTATCCCGCTAATCATTTCGTTTATATCAATATAATATGGGGAAAACGCGGCGTTAACCGAAACACCATCCTTTGTAAATGGCAAGGGGAACACCTTTACATTGTAGTCCCGCATCGCTTTTTTTATTGAAAGTCCGTCTATTGTCGGGGTATTTGACTCGATATCTGTAAAGCCATACACCTTAACATCGTAGTAATTCTTTTTTAAATATTCAGCGAGATAAAGATGGCGCCTGTCGCCTCCGATTATTAAAAATTTATGCATATTCATATACCGAACCACCCTCTCTAACGATATATTATGACAGAGGCGGTTATTTGTGAAAGCAAACGGATAAACTTTTTTAGGGACGGGGGGTTTATTTTTTGTTTTTGATAGAGTATAATAATACGACTGTTATTTTTCTGAATAGGGGATTGCATATGGGAGAAAGCGGCGTTGAGTTTGCGCTGAAAAACGCGAAGAACATACATTTTATAGGTATCGGCGGAGCGGGGATGTGTCCGCTGGCTGAAATTTTACATTCCGACGGATATAAAATCACCGGCTCGGACAATAACGAAACGGATACGCTAAAACGCATACGCGCCCTGGGCATACCTGTTACGCTCGGTCATAAGGCACAAAATGCGAAGGACGCCGATATGGTCGTATACACGGCGGCGCTGATGCCCGACAATCCCGAGCTTTGCAGCGCGAAGGAAAAAGGGATACCCGTCTTTGAGAGAGCCAAGCTCTTCGGAGCCGTTTCAAGAAGGTACGAAAACTGTGTGGGCATATGCGGTACGCACGGCAAGACGACAGTAACTTCAATGGTTACGCAAATTATGATTGAAGCCGGTCTTTCTCCGTCCGCGCTTATAGGCGGCAGATTTCCGCTTACTAATTCCAACGGCGTAGTGGGTAACAGCCGGCATTTTATATGCGAGGCGTGCGAGTACAAAAATACTTTTCACGAGCTTTATGTGAATGTCGGCGTGATACTTAATATAGACCGCGATCATATGGAGTTTTTTAAGACGGATGAAAACCTTATAGCGTCGTTCAGGCACTTTGCCGAGATGGCGCGAAGCTGCGTAATATATAACGGCGGCGACGAAAAAACGAAAAAAGCCGTAGATGGTATAAATGATAAAACGCTTATAAGCTTCGGAATGGCGGACTCAAACGACTTTTACCCTTCCGACATAAGCTTTACAAACGGCGCTTTCGCCTCCTTTTGCGTTTGGCACGGCACAAAGAGGCTCGGTAAAATCCGTCTCGGAGTGCCCGGCGAACACAACATACAAAACGCGCTTGCCGCCGTATGCGCCGCAATGTACTGCGGCGCGCCGTTTGAGCAGTGCGCGAAAGGGCTTGAGAATTTTACGGGGGCGGGACGGCGTTTTGAGATATTAGGCGAGTATAAGGGCGCCGTTATAGCGGACGATTACGCCCACCATCCAAAGGAGCTTGAGGTAACGCTTAAAACAGCGAAAACGATGGGCTATAAACGCGTATGGGCGGTATTTCAGCCTTTTACGTTCAGCAGAACAAAAATGCTGCTCAATGATTTTGCCAAGGCGCTTTCAATTGCCGACAGGGTTGTTCTGACGGAGATAATGGGTTCGAGGGAAATTAACACCTATGGAATAAAGACGCAGGACCTCGCCGGAGAGATTGAGGGATGCGTATGGTTCGATACGTTTGATAAGGTAGCGGGGTATATTAAAGAAAACGCCGGCGCGGGCGACCTCGTCATTACGTTAGGCTGCGGCGACGTCTATAAAATAGCTCATAAAATATTGGAGAAGTAAATTATAATGAAATATAACGCTGTTATATTCGATATGGACGGCACGCTGCTCGATACGCTCGGCGACCTGACGGACAGCGCGAATTACGCGCTTTGCGCGACGGGTTTTCCCGAAAGAACGCAGGATGAAATCAAGAGCTTTGTCGGAAACGGCGTTGAAAGGCTTATTACGCTTTGTTTACCTTCGGGCGCCGCCGAAGAAGATTATTTGAGCTGCATTGAAAAATTTAAGGCTCATTACGCGGCGAACTCGCGCGTAAAAACGAAGCCGTATGACGGCGTTTTGGAGCTGCTCGCGTCATTAAAGGAGACAGGCGTTAAAACCGGCGTAGTATCAAATAAATTCCATACCGCGCTGACAGAGCTGTGCGGTGAATTTTTCGGAACGCTTATCGGTTACGCTGTGGGAGAAAAAACGGGCGTTGCGAAAAAGCCGTCGCCCGAATGTGTGTTTGAGTGTATGAGTTTCCTTCGCTGTAAAAACACCGAAACGCTTTTTGTCGGCGATTCGGACATTGATATTCTGACAGCGAAAAACGCTCGGCTCGACTGCGCGGGCGTATCGTGGGGCTTTTGCGGCGAGGAGCTGTTAAAAAGCCGCGGCGCGGACTATATTGTGAGAAAGCCCTTAGAAATATTAAAGATAGTAAACGGTGGTTTATAAGAAAAAGAACTCAAATCACAATGTGTTTTGAGTTCTTTATTTTTGCCAAAGCGGCTTTGCCCGCTCTCAATTTATTTTGCGGCTCTGACCGTTTCCATAATTTCCTTGAAGGTGTCCGCTATAACATATGCGGTGGCGGGTCCCAAAGAGTTTGTCTCCTCATAATGCGTTCTGCCGAGTCTGTCTTTGCCTCTCTCAATATAAGGCATGGTAGGGTTGAGCAAAAAATCGTTGGGGGGAACGACGTAACCCGTAAAGTCGTTTGAAACGCCGAATATCAGTAGGTTCTTATCGTCCGCTATCTCGATAAGAGGTTTCGGGTTGATATCGGGCGATTTGCCTTCGGCGGACTCCTCGGCGCTTAAATAACCGCCATAGGCAAGCTCCGGGAACAGCTCGCTCGGGAGAAGCAGCATTTTCAGGTCGCCTATCTCAAAATACGTCATTTCGGTTTTTATCGAGAGTTTAAGCTCATTGCTTTCGGTGGCGTGCCTGTAATTTTTTACAAGCCCGAAGTCGCACAGGGTAGCGAGCAGGTAATTGTCCGCAGGAGACAGATACTCCTGTCTTAAAATGTTTATTACAGGCTCCAGCTTTCGTTCGTCCTCAATAGCGCAAGCGGTTCTCGCAAGCGACTCTCCGCCGATTATTGTTGATTTAACATTGTCAGGGTCAAGCTCTTTGAGCCTTATAAGACCGCCGATGGCGCCGACGAAATATATGGAGTCGGCATTTGCGTCCCTGTATATGGCGTTTCTCATATATGTTGCGAAGTCTCCGCTGACAAGCGAGTTATGACCGAGCATCGACTCTGTATGGGACGCGTAGTTAAGAAACCAGATTTCGCGGCTTTTATCGTTCGGGACAAAACGCAGCCTTGTTAAATCCTTGCAGAAAACGTGAGGAAGGCGCGAGTCCCTCTGAATATCCTCACTCTCCTTCTTGCCGTAGAAAAGCGAGCCGTCACGGCGGTTTTCATACGCGCGCAGCACGACGTCCTTGATACCGTCGTGAACAATCTGCATATATTTCTTGTTTCTTCCCGTTAGCGGTATTGGTCCCCACATGCCTATCGTGTCAATCCCCGCGTGGTTATGCGTACTGCATATGTTGATGCTGCGGCAGCCTGTATCACGCGAAAACTGTTGAAGATTCTCACGCGCGAGGTTTACGTCGTAGCTCGAAAGCCCGACGCTGTCCAAAGATACGAACACAACGCCGCCGCGCCCCGAATTGTCGTCGATATAAAACGCGCTTACAGTCATAGGGTCAAGCACGCCCTTGGCGGGGTTGTAGGCGCTGTACCCCGCTACATAGTAGCGTTTTTTCGGTATATCGTCAGGCATTACGTCCGCCTTCGCCGTGAAGTATTTTGCGGCAGGCTTGTCGATTTTATCGAACGCTGCGCGGGGGATAGGCGGCGCGGGATTATTCTTATAAAGCTTAGCTCCCTTTCTCAACATTCTTTTTTTAAGTAAAGCTCCTGCTACTTCAAGTGATTTTGACATTGCTTTGACCTCCTTATACTCTCCGATGCTTTAACAATAGTACCATATAAATCTGAAATGTAAAGAATTTCTTGAAAAAGAAATAAAAATTATGTATACTGTGGAAAAAGGCAGGGAGTGATTTTTTGTATTATCTCGGTGTTGACGGAGGCGGTACGCGTACAACCGCCGCCGTGGCCGACGCGAACGGCAACGTTCTTGCCAAGGCTGACGGAAAGAGTATAAATTATAACTCGGTGGGAATAGAACGCGCGCGCAGCAATATGAGGGAAATCGTTCTCTGGCTGTGCGAGGCGTGCGGCGCAGACCGGTTTGCCGCGGCGTTTATCGGTATGTCTGCCATAAGCGAGCGAGCGGACGAAAAAGAAACGGAGAGGTTTGCGGGCGGCATAATACCGGCGGATAAAATAATAATGGACAGCGACGTATACATAGCGCTTTCAGCGCTTGACGAGCGCGGCGAATGTGCGGTCGTAATAAGCGGGACAGGCTCTATGGCGGCGGGCAGAACCAAGGGGGGAGCGATCATACATACGGGCGGCTGGGGGTACATTTTAGGCGACGAAGGCTCCTCCTACGCCATCGCGCTCGACGCTCTTAAAGCCGCGATTAGGGGCTATGAAAAAAGCGCGCCCGAAACCTTGCTCACAGACGCGCTTAAAGAGCATTGCGGCGTGTCGGATTATCTTGAGCTTTTAGATATCTTTTACGACCCGCCAATGGAAAGAAGCGAAATAGCGAGATTTACCGTA
>CAZQXZ010000051.1:8354-14261 GCA_964597515.1 uncultured Eubacteriales bacterium
CAGAAAACGGCGATACAGTAGCGAATGAAATATTAAAGAACAACGCGGCGCAGCTTGCGAAAACGTCGGCGGCTTTGCTCAGCCAACTTGAAAATTGTGATACGCTCGGGGTGTGGGGCGGCGTTTTTGAAAATCACGAAAACTATTTGGAGATGTTCAGGCAAAGCGTGAGGGAAAGCTTCCCGCGTTTGACTGTCGGGCTGCTTTGTGTCCCTCCCTATGTGGGGGCGGTAATGGCGGCAATAAGGGAAGGGAGTGTCTGATTATGAGTAAAGCGTCCGAATATATAGAAAACATCCAAAGCATAATATCCGAGCTTTGCGAGACGCAGCTCGGCAAGATAGACGAATGCGCGCGGCTTTTTGCCGATACTTTGAAAAGCTCTCATAATATTTTCTTTTTCGGCACAGGTCACTCGACCCTTTTGACCCAAGAAGTATTTTATCGCGCGGGGGGACTTGTCAATGTTAGACCAATCCTTGAAACCTCGCTGCTCTTAAACGAGTCCGCTCATAAAAGCACGATGGTGGAAAGGCTCGAGGGATACGCCGAAATACTCTTTGAGCGTTACGGATTAAAAAAGGACGACGTAATCGTCGTCATTTCAAACTCGGGGAGAAACGGCGTGCCCGTCGATATGGCGCTGCTTTGTAAAGAAAAGGGCGTAAAGGTCGTTGCTCTGACAAATATTAAACACACGCTGTCGGGAATTTCGCGCCATAAGAGCGGAAAGCGGCTTTTTGAGCTTGCCGACATCGTGCTTGACAATATGGGCTGCGTAGGCGACGCGAGCGTATACTTCTGCGAGCTTGGCAGAAACGCCGCGCCGACTTCAACTGTTATAGGCGCGCTGCTCTTAAACGCCATTACGGCAAGGACTGTTGAGTTTTTAAGCGACGACGGCATAACCGCCGAGGTCTGGTCAAGCAGCAACATTGACGGCGGCGACGAGATAAACGACGGGTTTATAAAAAAATATAAAGGAGATATTATATCGCTATGATTTATCCGAAACCGCAGAAAATGGAGTTCTCAGGGGAAGCGTTGTACAGCTCGGCGCCCGAAATATACACGTCCGGCTACCTATCGGATTACGCGCTTGATTTTCTCGAAAGCGAGCTTGGCAAGGAGCGTTCGGGAGAGCTGAACGTCAATATTTATCAGTCGAACAGCAAAGACGCTGCATACATTGAAGAAACACGGAAAATAAGCGATGAAAAATACACAATTTCTATTTCCGAAAAAGGGGATTGTGATATTACAGTAACGAGCAAAAGAGGGCTTTTCAGAGCGCTGTGCACGCTTGCAAAACTCTTGAATAAAAAAATGCTTAAAGCCGGAATAATTGAGGATTACCCGCTGTTTTCGATGCGCGGGTATATCGAGGGATTTTACGGAAACGTGTGGGAAAAGGAAACGCGCAAAAGCGTTATGCGCCTTATGTCAAGGCACGGTATGAACACGTTTTTTTACGCTCCGAAGGATGATGAGCTCCACCGCGCGAAGTGGCGGGAGCTATACCCCGAAAACAAGCTTAACGAGTTAAAAGAGCTGTTTTTATTCAGTAAAGAAAATGAAATGGACTTTCATTACTGTATTGCTCCGGGCTTGGATATGCGCTATACGAATGAAAAAGATTATGAAACCCTTATGACGAAAATCAAATCAATTTATGATATAGGCGTCAAAAGGTTCGGACTGCTTTTGGACGATATACCGAGAAAATTACAGTATGAGGAGGATATAGAAAAATACGGCGAAACGGTAAACGCTCATATCGACCTTGTAAACCGTGTTTATGACGAGCTTAAAAAACTTGATAATGATATAGAGTTTACAATGTGTCCGCTTCAATACCACGGCAAAGGGGACGAGTACTTTATCTCAAAGCTCGGCAAAGGGCTTGACAGTGAGATAAAGATTTTTTGGACGGGGCGAAATATATGCTCGCAGGAATTGACCTCGCTTGAAGCGATACGGTTTATTGAAAGCACCCGCCACAAGCCTTTATATTGGGACAACTTCCCCGTAAACGACGCTGAAATGTACAACGAGATGCATTTAGGAGCTATCCAGGGGCGGGAAGATGACCTTTACCGCTATTGTGACGGTATAATTTCAAATGTAATGGAATATGCCGAGTGTTCAAAAATCCCCTTACTTACAATAGCCGATTACCTTTGGAACCCCGAAAGCTATAATAAAGAGGAAAGCTATGACTACGCGTTAAAAACGGTATTAGGCGAAAAAGCGGATTTATTTAAATATTTCTCCGACCATTTGCAAGTATCCTGCCTTACAAAAAGCAGCTCCGTTTTTCTTAGCGAAACACTTTCGAAAGCACAATTTCTCTTAAATACGGGCAAGCAAATTGAAGCGTTCGCTATATTGACAAAGTATATGGACAACGCCTTTTTATGCTCCGAAATGTTAAAGGATACGGAAAATCCGCTCTTTAACGAGCTGAAACGCTGGTCTGAAAAATTTGAAAAGTGCTGTGAAGTATTAAAGCTCACGCTTGAAGTAATTTGCGCGGGCGACAGCGATACGAAAAACGAGCTGTTGGCGAAAGCAGAGAGGTATGATAAAGACGCCACGCTTCTAACAGGCTTCTGCCTTAGAGAAGCGGTGCAAAAGGCAATAGAAATGTAAAGCTTAAATAAGCGGCAGCTTAAAATCAAGAAATCAATGATACGATACTTTTCTTTAAGAACCGCTGTATGGAAAAATAAACAGTCCCGAGGTATACTGAAAAAAGTGCCGCTACGATAATCGGTATTAAAATATAATTGAAAAAAATAAAGCTTTTTGCGAAAATACTGTAAAACAATATCGAAACAACATAACATATCATAGCAATTATAAACGATACTGAAATCTTAAACAGATATTCTGTGAACAGGATTTTTGTTATTCGTTTTTTGTGCAATCCGAAAATCTGTAAAAAGCCAAGCTCTTTTTTTCTGTAAAATAGCTCCGTTTGAATGATAGAAACCATAAAAATACAAGATATTATATAACATATGAAAAGAATTATGTAAAGAACGATTGTTATGGTGTTTATAGTCGTCTGTGCGTTTTCAATGTTTGAATAGAACTGGTTAGGCGCCCCGTTCTCAAGCGCCCCCTTTAACGCTTTAAGCGCTTCGGAATTATCCGCCAATCCGTCATAAACTGCCATTTTTATACCAGTATCTTGCTTTTTTCCGATAAGTTTTATCGTATCATATGGTATGAAAATAGGGTTCTCAGAAATATTACGCTGATAATAAATATCGGTAAACAGATTGGACTCCACTTCGCTGTTGTCAAGATCCGAAAGAATTCCGCTGATTGTAAATGCAACATTTTTAAACACTATTTTTTCGCCGATATGGGATTTATAATCCTCATCGCCGAAATAGAAAGAAACAAAATCACGGCTTGCTAAAACATCGTAATCGGTTACGGGGAACGCACCGAACGCAATCATATTTTTTATTTTGAAAACGCTGTCTTTTTCACTTAAAAGATAATATGCGTTAATACCGTTTTCACCCGCTGTGTAGTTATCATATAGCTTCAATTTGTCCTTGTACGGAAAGCGCTCAAGCTCAAATTGATGAATTGCAACCGTGTCCATAGGGTACCCTGATTTTATTGAGCGGAAATATTCATCGCTGAAATTATTTTGAAAAGTGGAAACGAGCATAATGATTAAAAAAACAAGAACCAACGGGCATAAACTGACAAAACTCAAGAGTTTAGGGTTGCGCCTTAAACTGTATTTGTAATAATTAAATTTGGGAATTGGCTCGGAGTTTGTTTTGTTTTCGATGTCATCGGCTTTAATAATATCGGGAGCCAATTTATCCGATTTTTCAATCAACCCGTATTGCAAATAGAGTATTTCATCCGCAAGTCTGTCAAAGTAATGCTCATGGGTTGCTACAATGATGATTTTGTCGTCGCTTCTTAATTTTGCAATTGTTTCTGCGATGTGCAAAGAGTTTTCCTGATCTAAGGATGCGGTAGGTTCATCAGCTAATAATATTTCCGGCGAGCGCAGCAGCGCCCTCACAATCGCTATGCGCTGACGCTCGCCTCCGGATAATTGTTCCGGATATTTTTGCAGCAATTCAAATGCGTTTAATTTTTTGCACAGGTGAAAGACATCATCAGAATTATTTTTTATTAACAGCAGGTTTTCTAAAACGGTTATATTTGAAAGTAACAAACTGTTTTGAAAAATATAGCTTGCCGAGCCAAATGTTTTTGCGTTGTTAAAATCGGTTATGATTTCTCCGTCAAAATCAGTTTCAATTCCACCGATTATATTAAGAAGTGTGGTTTTTCCGCAGCCGCTGACACCCTTTATTACATAAATTTTACCGGACTCAAATGTATATGATAAATTTTTTATCACTTGTGCGCTATAGCTTTTTGAAATGTTCTTTAATTCAATTATCATTGTTTACTCCACACCTCAAATTAAATCCCTGCTGGCAATTAAATTTTCATACCAGGATGAAACCCTTACTCTCCGGAAGAGGACAGTTACAAATATCAGGGAAGTCAATACCATAAAGAGGAGGAACGCGAAAATCAATGGTATGTTATATGAGAATATTTGAAAGTTAACAAAAGCATATTTGCCGTTAATCGCATTGACCGTTAAAGCGATAATTAAAGCGGCGCTTGCGGAAACTGTATAAATTTTTATCAACTCAAATATATTCAAAAGTATAAATCGATTAATCACTTTTGCTTTCGAGTATCCTGAATACTCAAAAATAGATATAAATTTATTGTTATAGACATATTCGGTTTTCTTCAGTGCGGCGAAAAACAGTATCGCGAACAGAACCATAAAAACCGCAATCGGCAGCATAATATAAAACAATAGCTTGAATACCTCGTAAAGGTTGTTGTTAAGATTGCTGTAGGTTGCCGTTACACCTTTATTCTCGTTAAGCTCACCGCCGTACTTGTCGTAATATGCCTTCATATCCCTATATGAATTGAAATAGATTTGATAGCTTCTTTGATGGCTCTTACCAATATAAAAACTGTCGTCATCTTCAAGGTTTGCAATTAGCTTTGAATTGACAAAAAACAAATCAATATAATTATCGGGATTATAGGATTTCCCTGTTTCAATACCGAAGTCTAACGCGTTCAGATATGTTTTTTCAAAATCGTTAAAGTAGTCAAATATACCTACAATCTCAAAATTTACTTCACCCAAACCGTACACCTTTTTAATAATATGCTCGCCTATCAATTTTTCAGGCGCGTTTGGATACATCGCGTTTGCCATTTCCGCGGAAATAATTATTTGCGTTTTATCTGTAAAATAAGTTCCATATTTTATTTTATCCGCAAGCTTAAAGTTTTCCTTGTAAAACGGAAGCACCTTTAAGCTCGTTTCATAATCCGGAGCGGGAATGTCCAAGACATCATCCGGTACGATTTCCCGACCGTCAGGGCAGGAGCGACCATAATCAAGTACAATTTCTTTAATACTGTTTTCGCTTGGCGATATGTCTTTCCAATTTATTTTTCCGGTTGTTGTTACGGTGAACATATTTATTTTATACACATGTTCAATAGAAGTATTAAGTTTATTTTCAGCCGTATCCGCAAAAATACAAATACACAATGACAGCACAAGAAAAAAAGTGAAAAGAACAGCCGCTGCTTTTCTGTTCCGTCTTTCTGAAACAAACCATTGTTTTAAGAAACGGTTTATATTTTTCTTCTTTTGGTTTTTTACTGTGTGCTTAGCTTGCCTTGTTTTAATATTTTCACCGGAATTCAAGATTGTAATATCTTTTGCCTTTGCTTTTTCTTTTGAAAAGAGGATGATTTCATCGGCATATTGTTTTGCCTGTGCGTCATGCGTTGAACACATAATCAATATTTCGT
>CAZQXZ010000052.1:0-13795 GCA_964597515.1 uncultured Eubacteriales bacterium
GAAATTAAACTTTAAACTATTAAAAATTGTCCTTGACAAAGGGTACGCTACAGAACCTGCGGTTGGCGATTATAATGGGTGCGGGCTTTGCCCGCCCACAATTTTCAATTTTCAACTTTCAATTTATATAAAATTAAAGGAGCGGAAAATGTTAAAGATTAAACTGCGCGATGATATAAGAGAGTTCCCGAAAGGGATTACGCCCGCGGACATAGCTAAGGAGATAAGCGCGGGGCTTTACCGCTCCCTTTGCGCCGCCTTGGTTGACGGTATGCTGAAAGATATAAGGACGCCGCTTGAAAAGGACTGCTCGCTCCAGCTTCTGACCTTTGAAAGCGAGGGCGGGAAACACGCGTTTTGGCATACCTCGTCGCACGTTTTGGCGCACGCCGTTAAAAGGCTTTATCCGTTATCAAGGCTCGCGATAGGTCCCGCTATCGAAAACGGGTTTTATTACGATATTGATTATGATACGCCGTTCACTCCCGAGGACCTTGAAAAAATCGAGGGGGAAATGAAAAGAATTATAAAGGAGGCCCTGCCCTTAGAGCGCTTTGAGCTTCCCGCAAACGAGGCTGTTTCTCTTATGCGGGACAGGAACGAAACGTATAAAATTGAGCTAATCAGAGAACACGCCGGAGAAAACGAGCCGATTTCATTTTATAAGCAGGGCGATTTTGTTGACCTTTGCGCGGGACCGCATCTGCCCGATACGGGCAGGATTAAGGCGTTCAAGCTTACCGCCTGTACGGGCGCGTATTGGCGCGGCGACGCGAAAAATAAGATGCTCCAAAGGATATACGGCATTTCGTTTACGAAAAACGCGGATTTAGAGGAATACCTCAATATGCTTGAAGAGGCGAAAAAGCGTGACCACAGAAAAATCGGGCGCGAGCTTGACCTTTTTGACATTTACGAGGAGGGACCGGGCTTTCCGTTTTTCCTCCCAAACGGGATGATTTTACGCAATTTGCTTGAAAACTATTGGCGGGACGAGCATACGAAGCGCGGCTACAGCGAGATAAAGACCCCTATTATCCTAAACGAGGAGCTTTGGCACCGCTCTGGTCATTGGGACCATTATAAGGACAACATGTATAACGTTAAAATCGATGAGGGAGATTTTGCCATTAAGCCGATGAACTGTCCGGGCGGGATGCTTGTGTTCAAGCGCAAGCAGCATTCGTACAGAGACCTGCCCGAAAGGGTTGCGGAATTGGGGCTTGTGCACAGGCACGAGCTGTCGGGCGCTTTGCACGGCCTTATGCGCGTGCGCTGCTTCACGCAGGACGACGCACATATTTTTATGACCCCCGAACAGATTGAGGGCGAGATAACGGGGGTGATAGACCTCATAGACGATTTTTATAAGGTGTTCGGCTTCGAGTACGGCGTGGAGCTTTCAACCCGCCCCGAAAATTCCATGGGCAGCGACGAGGACTGGGAGAGGGCGACCGCCGCCCTTAAAAGCGCGATGGAAAAAAGAGGTACGGACTTTAAGATTAACGAGGGAGACGGCGCTTTTTACGGTCCGAAGATAGATTTTCACCTGCGTGACTGCATAGGCAGAACATGGCAGTGCGGCACAATTCAGCTCGATTTTCAGATGCCCGAGCGGTTTGACCTCGTATATACGGGCGCGGACGGTGAAAAGCACCGCCCCGTTATGATACACCGCGTCGTGTTCGGCAGTATCGAGCGTTTTATCGCCATACTCACCGAGCAGTACGCGGGCGCGTTTCCGTGCTGGCTCGCCCCCGAGCAGGTTAAAATTCTGCCTATTGCAGATCGTCACCACGAAAGAGCGTTTGAAATAGAAAAACAATTAAGAAACGCGGGTATTCGGGCGGACGTTGACGACAGGAGTGAAAAGATAGGCTATAAAATCAGAGAAGCGCAGTTAAGGAAAATCCCGTATATGCTCGTCGTCGGCGACAAGGAGACACAGGATAAAACAGTCAGCGTCAGGAGCCGCAAAAGCGGCGACCTCGGCTCTGCCGCGGTTGCCGGCTTCATAAAGGATATACTCGTTGAAGTGGAAACAAAAGCGCTGTAAAAGTAAAATAGATTTTAGATATTAGATATTAGACGTTAGATTTAAGAGAACCTGCGGTTGGCAATTACAATCGGGTGAGGACAGAGTCCTCCCATAATTCCCCATTTTCAATTTCCAACTAAAAAAAGGCTGCTTTGCAGCCTTTTTTTAAGCGCCTTTAACGCTTATAGCCTCTTTTTTCTTAGGTCGAACGCTGTTGCCCACCACGCCGAAGCTCTCAAAGGAGCTTATGAATTTTGAAAAGCTGCTGAAACCGTACTGCTTTACGCTGAAATCCGGATAGTTTTCCTTGAGCTTGTTGTTTACGAGACTCAGATTGTCAATATGACCGCCGTTTTTCTCTATAAGCCCCCTTATAAACCTTTCAATTTCCTCAAGCGGAGCCGAGGTCTTATCGCCCACCTTATAGCCGTTTTTAATTTTGGCTATGTCGAAGTCGCCAAGGCTTTGCAGGAAGGTCAAAAGCTTTGAATAGCCGTAGTTTCTGACGTCAAAATCGGAATAGGTCTTGCTTAAAATATTCCCTATCTCGCCTATATCCGTTATTTTGCCGGCGTTGGCGTTTTCGGTGATGATTTTATGGATGGTATCCTTAATTTCTTCCCTGCCCGTAACGTCCTTCATCTCGCCCTTGCCGTTCTTGCCGGAAGGCTCGGTTTCCTGCGAGATGACCTCTAATATTTTGAAAACGTCGCAGGCGATCCTAAACGGCTTCGGGGTTTTCTGCTCGCCCATACCTATAACGTACATACCCGCCTCGCGCAGGCGCTGGGACAGCTTCGTGAAGTCGGAGTCGCTCGAAACGAGACAGAAGCCGTCCACACTGTTCGAGTACAGTATGTCCATAGCGTCAATAATCAGAGCGGAGTCCGACGAGTTCTTGCCCGCGGCATAACTGAACTGCTGTATCAGATTGAAGGAATGTTCAAGCGCGTTGTCCTTCCAGGTTCTTTGTTTTGACGGATCCGTCCAGTCTCCGTACATCCGTTTGTATGTGATGATGCCGTATACGGACATTTCTTCGAGTACGGATTTGATGTATTTCGGCGACACGTTGTCGGCGTCCACCAAAACCGCAAATTTTTTATCATCCTTATATATATTATCAGCCCCTTGATTAGATTTTAGATTTTAGATGTTAGAGATTTAAAGGAAAAACGCAAGCGTTTTTAAATTATAATCGGGTATTGAACCCAAAACTTGCAACTTGCCACTTCCAACTTGCAACTTGAAATGATCAGCCTTCGTAATCCTCCGCGTTTTCCCAGTTGTGCCAGACGTTCGAAACGTCGTCATTGTCCTCAAACATATCGAGCAGCTTCCCCATATTTTTTATATCGTCGGGTTTTTCGAGCTTGACGTATGTAGAGGGAACATACTCGACTTGTGCGCAAATAAAGGCATAGCCCTTTTTCTCCAAAATGTCACGGACGGCTCCGAGCTCTCCCGGCTGTGTGCATACCTCGTACACGTCCTCGTCGTCGTAAAGGAAATCCACGGCGCCCGCGTCGAGAGCGTCTTCCATAAGCTTATCCTCATTGATGCCCTCTTTTTCAATAACTATTATGCCCTGCTTTGTGAACATAAACATAACGCTGCCCGACTGACCCATATTTCCGCCGTATTTATCGAAATAATGGCGCACGTCTCCCGCCGTGCGGTTGCGGTTGTCGGTAAGCGTCTCGACAATGACTGCCGTGCCCGAGGGCCCGTAACCTTCGTATATGATATCCTCAAAATTATCGGCGGAGGAGTCTCCGGACGCTTTTTTGATAATCCTCTCGATGTTGTCGTTGGGGACGTTGCCCGCCTTTGCTTTGGCGATAACGTCTCTGAGCTTTGAGTTGGAGCTCGGGTCTGCTCCTCCCTCGCGCACGGCGACGGATATCTCGCGCCCGATTTTAGTGAAAATTTTGGCGCGCTGGCTGTCCGTCTTTTCCTTTTTACGCTTTATGGTACTCCATTTCGAGTGACCGGACATTGTATTCCAATCCCTTTCCTGTTCTGTATTAAAAAAATTCTATCACACTAATAAAAAAGTGTCAATTATTTTGATTTTTCAACCGCAAAACTATTCAAGTTTTTGTTGTGAAATCAAGAAAAATGTGGTATACTATTTGAAAAATTATTATTAAAAGCTAAAAGGCGGTACTGTTAATGGGCTTATCACTCGCGGATATGCTTTTTCCGGACGTAAAGCATACGCCGGAATATTATGAAGAAAAATACCCGAAAAGAAATTTGCCGGAGGGCGCGAGGGTGACGAGGTTTGCTCCGAGTCCGACGGGATTTATGCATCTCGGCAATATGTTTTCGGCGTTTATTGACAAGCTGAACGCTGACTCCACAAACGGAATTTATTACCTTCGTATAGAGGATACAGACAAGAAGCGCGAGATTGAAAACGGCGTAAAAATCATACTTGACGGATTAAAGGCGTTCGGACTTGCTCCCGCGGAGGGCATGACGGGCGAGAATTCGTACAGCGGCGAATACGGTCCTTACCGCCAGAGCGAGCGCGGCGAGATATACCGCTGTTACGCCAAGGAGCTTGTAAAAAAAGGCCTTGCCTACCCGTGCTTTTGCAGTGAGGAGGAGTTGACGGCGCTTCGCGAAACACAGGAAGAAAAGGGCGAGAACCCGGGCTATTACGGTAAATGGGCAAAGTGCCGCAGCCTCTCCGAAGATGAGCAGGCACAGCTTGTATCACAGGGGAAGCCGTATGTGCTGAGGCTGCGTTCGAACGGCGATGAAAACAAAAAAATAACCGTTGACGACCTTATAAGGGGCAAGCTTGAGCTTACCGAAAACACGCTTGACGCCGTAATATTGAAATCCGACGGTATACCGCCTTATCCGTTCGCCCACGCCGTGGACGACCACCTGATGCGCACGACCCACGTCGTCAGGGGCGACGAGTTTATCGCCACGCTTGCGCTGCACATCCAGCTTTTCGCGGCGCTCGGTTTCAAGGCGCCGAAATATATCCATATCGCACCCATAATGAAGATGGACGGGCAAAGCAAGCGTAAGCTCTCAAAACGCAAGGATCCGGAGGCGGCGGTGAGCTATTACAGGGAGCAGGGTTATCCTGCCGGAAGCGTACACGAATACCTGCTGACGCTTGCCAACTCGAACTTTGAGGACTGGCGGCGCGCCAACCCCAAAGCGCCGCGCAGTGATTTTCCGTTTTGCGTTAAAAAGATGAGCGCGAGCGGCGCGCTTTTCGACTTGCAGAAGCTTGACGCCGTTTCAAAAAACGTCATTTCGGCAATGAGCGCCAAAGAGGTGTGCAAAAACGCGCTTGATTGGGCGAAGGAGTATGACGCAGAGCTTTACGCGCTGCTCTCATCCGACAGGGAATATGCCGAAGCCGTTTTCTCTATTGACAGGGACTCTCAAAAGCCGAGGAAGGATATCGCGAAGTGGTCTGAAATAAAGGAGTACGCCGCATATTTTTACGATGAGCTGTACAAGCCGGCATACGTTCTTCCCGATAACATCAAGTCCGACGACGCGAAGGGCATACTCAGGGCGTTCCTTGAATGTTATAACGAGGGCGATGAAAAAGAGCAGTGGTTTTGCAGGATAAAGGGCATTTGCGAACCGCTCGGATTTACGCCTGACATCAAGGAATATAAGGCGGCTTCCGGCGCCTATAAGGGGCACGCGGGCGACGTTGCGACGGTTATAAGGCTTGCGGTTACGTCGCGCGCCAATACGCCCGACCTGTGTTTTATTATGAAGCTTTTAGGCAGGCAAAGGGTTGAAGAACGAATAGCGGATTTTCTGGAGGCTATATAAATGGAAGCGATAAACACAGAGGGAATAAGCAATTTTATTCACGATATCATTGACGACGAACTGAAAAGAGGGGTGAATACCCGCGTTCAGACGCGTTTCCCTCCCGAGCCAAACGGGTATCCCCACATCGGGCACGCCAAGGCCATATATATAGATTTTATGACCGCTTTGAAATACGGCGGCATATGCAACCTGCGCTTTGACGATACAAACCCGTCGGCGGAGGACGTCGAATATGTAGACGCCATTATGGAGGATATCAAGTGGCTCGGCTTTAACTGGGAAAACGTCTACTTCGCATCGTCCTATTTTGATTTTATCCATGAATGTGCCGTAAAGCTTATAAAAAAAGGAAAGGCGTATGTCTGCGACCTTTCGGCGGACGAAATCAGGGAGTATAGGGGGACGCTGACGGCGCCGGGCAAAAACAGCCCGTACCGCGGCAGGAGCGTTGACGAAAACTTGGATTTATTTATGAAAATGACCGGCGGAGAGTTCCCCGACGGTTCCCGCGTGCTTCGCGCCAAAATAGATATGGCGTCGCCTAATATCAATATGCGCGACCCGGTTATTTACAGAATTGCGCATGTGCCGCATCATCAGACCGGCGACAAGTGGTGCGTTTATCCGATGTACGATTTCGCGCATCCGCTTTCGGACGCTTTCGAGAAAGTAACTTATTCCCTGTGTTCTTTGGAATTTGAAAACAACAGACCGCTTTACAACTGGTTTCTTGACGAGATAGGCTTTGACGAACCGCCTAAGCAGATAGAGTTTGCGAGGCTCAATCTGAATTACTGCATTACAAGCAAACGCAAAAATAAAATCCTTGTGACGGACAATATCGTTACGGGATGGGACGACCCGCGAATGGTGACGCTATGCGGTATGCGCCGCAGGGGCTATCCCGCCTCGGCGATACGGACATTTATTGAAAAAGTCGGCGTTTCAAAGGCGAACAGCGTCGTTGATTTTGCCTTTTTGGAGTCCTGCGTCAGAGATGAGCTGAACGTTTCGGCGCCGCGCGCGATGGTCGTTTTTGAACCTTTGAAGGTCATTATCGATAACTACCCCGAGGGGAAAACCGAGGAAATAGAGGTGGAGCTTCATCCGGACAGACCCGAACTCGGAAAGAAAAAGGTTATTTTTTCGAGAGAGATATATATTGAAAAAACAGACTTTATGGTTTTGCCGGTAAAGAAGTACCACAGGCTTTTTCCGGGCGGCGAGGTACGCCTTAAAGGCGCGTATTATGTGACGTGCGTATCGTATGAAACAAATTCTGACGGCGAGGTTACGGCTGTGCACTGCACATATGACCCGCAATCGAAAGGCGGAAGCAGTCCCGACGGCAGAAAGGTAAAGGGCACGGTACACTGGGCGGGAGACGGTGCGTTTGAGGTCGAGCTCAGACTTTATGAGCGTCTCTTTAACGCGGAAAATCCCGCCGAGCTGCCTGACGAGGAATTTGAAGGCGCGATAAATCCGAATTCGCTTGTCATTTTAAAGGGTTGCTTAGCGCAGGGCAATCTTAAAGACGCCGCGCCCGGCGATGTGTTCCAGTTTATGCGGCAAGGCTATTTCTGCGCGGATAAAGATTTTACTCTAAAAAAACCTGTTTTCAACCGCACAGTCTCTCTGAATTCATCATGGAAATAAACCGGAGGTGTTCTATTTGAAAATCGTTTACAAGGCTGTTGCCGCGATTTTAGCGCTCTCAGTGATACCGGCGGCAATTTTTATACCAATTTTCGATTACTGCTTCAATGCGCCGCTGATTGCGTTTCTTGAGTCCGGTAAGCAATATATTGCCGACTCCATCTCGATTTATAAGATTTTAAAAACCCTGTCAATCTTTTCGGACGCAACAGGCTCAAGCGACAAGCTTGAAAACTTTAAGATGTTTATTAATCCCGCTCTGGTAGCCGTCGTGTTTTTTGTGCTGATATTGGTTTTTGCTGTTCTCGCCGCAGCGCTTGCCGCAGCCTGCAAAAAGAAGACCCCGGCTTGCTTTGCCGCCATTTTCGGCATAATGTTTACATATATATTCACGGCCGCGTTTGATATGCTCGTAAAACCCTTTGCCGACGGTTCGGCGTCGCTGGCATCCCTTTTCGGCTCGATGATACTCGCCTTTGTGGCGGATGTCGAGTATATAAGACTGAGCAGCGGATATTTTATCATCTATATGCCGTTTATCCTGGTACTCATCTGGGCGGTGGTGTTCAGCCTTACGGAGCCGAAAGACGCGGCTAAATCATCATATACAGAAGAGCGATAATTAAAAATTCGTCGCTCTTCTCCTCGGCTAAAAGCAGAATAAGCGATAGTAAAAGTGCTCTGTCGTTATCTATATTCAGATCCGGCAGAACATTTTTTATCGCCTTGGGCAGCTGCGAGGCGCCGCTTGTCAGGGTGTTCAGAGTCTGCCGCAGGGAGCTGTCTGCCTTTTCCGGGGAGCGTGGGGAAAGCGTCGCCTTTTTAGCGTATTCCCTCAAATCGCGGATATAGTCGTCCGGCATCGGCACATGGCGGGGCTTGTCGGGTTTTCGGGAGCTTTCCTCGTGCGCGTCGCGAACGGATTGGATTTCCGAATTGGCACGGGCGACTGCTTGGCTTGCGTTTTGCTTCATCTCTTCGACCCGGCGCATCGCGTCGTTCTGCATTTTTATGATATCCGAATAATCGTAGCCGGACATTGAAAAACCTCCTTTATTTGCATTTTATAAAACTCCGCGTTCGCGCAAAAGCGGAATAAGGTTGACAAGCCTTAACAGCCTTGCCGCCTCGTCGGCCTTGGGCTTACGCTCGTCGCTTAAAAACGGTTTGAGCGACATTAAAAAATCCGTTTTCTCATCTTTTTTCGTAAGCTCCGCCAGAATAGGAGCCAAAGAAGCGAATTTCGTCATATCGGGAAGCGACAGATTATTTAGGTCTATTCCCGCCAAAGCGTCGGCGGCGTCGGGCTTTTCACCCGCCTTATCTCCCGACGCCCCCAAAAGACTTGAAGCGATTTGTTTTAAAGACTCAAAATCCTCGCCCGACAGCGAGCCGAGAAGCGCGGAAAGATCCGGATTGCTCATAATTGCGGTCATCCTTTCTCCGTAAGCGGATTTAAAAACTATTTTTCATGCTTTTCGCTGTCCAGAATAAATTTTAATAAATTTTTAGCCTCATCGGAGGACAGCAGGGCGTTTATCTTGTCTTTATCCTTAATAAGGTTTTTGAATTTCTGAGCTTGATTTGCGGAAAGGTTTTTATCTACAAAATCAAGGGCGTCCCGCTCACTCGTTATTTTGCTGTCCTTGGCTTCGGACATCAGCTTGCCGTACAGGCCGCTTTTTTTCAGCTTGTCAAAATCGTTCGCGCTTATTGTCATCACCGCCTTTTTATGTTAAAATTAAAGGTATACCACGCAAAAACATTATATTCCGAAAGAGGTGGGATGGTGAACGCGCTGCGAATTCTCGCCGTATCGGACTCACACGGCGATACGGCGGCGCTGCTTCGCGCCTTTGATGCCGAGCCTGCTGCGAAATACGCCCTTTTCTTAGGCGACGGCGCTTCGGATATGGAGGACGCCGTAGCGCTGTACTCCAAAAAAATTATTTGCAGAGCCGTCAGGGGGAACTGCGATTTTTCCTGCGGATTTCCCGACTTCGCCACCGTGTCGGCGGAGAACGTAAAGATATATATGACTCACGGACATATAGAGCAGGTAAAACTGGGAGTGTCGGAGCTTATTTCCCGGGCGAGAGCTCAGGAGGCCAAAATCGCGCTTTTCGGTCATACGCATGTGCAGTCTTATGAGTATGTGAACGGACTTCACCTGTTCAATCCGGGCAGCGTGCGCGAGGGAAGGTATGGGGCTGTTGATATTACGCCCGCCGGAATAGTCTGCGTGAAGAAACGCCTTCGCTTCTGATTTTATTTTCCCACACGACTTCGTTTCGGAGAATTATTATAGAAAACAGGTTCGGTACAGCCATAAGACCGCTTGTTATATCCGAAAGGCTCCATATTATTTTAGGCGAGCATATGCATCCGATAAACGAGACGGCGCAGTAGAGGTATTTATATATACCCGAGATTTTTTCTCCGAAAAGCGCCTCGCCGCTTTTTTCGCCGTAAAACGACCATCCAACGAGCGACGCGAAACCGAATACAGCCGTTAAAAGAGCTATGCCTTTTTTGCCCGCTTCCCCGACGACGGCGTATGCCGCGACGGAAAGCTCGGCTCCGAAAAGTGCCGAGCCCTCGCTCCACTCCCCTGATACGAGAATACACAGAGCCGTTAGCGTACACAGGAAAATTGTATCCGTAAAGACCTCGAACGCGCCTAAGTATCCCTGGTCGGTTTCCGTGGAGGCTTCGTCCTCGGCGTGAATTATAGTCGAGCTGCCGATACCGGCTTCGTTTGAAAACACGCCTCTGGCAATCCCGTACCGCATGGCGGTTCTTGCCGAAAAGCCGTTTTCGTTTTTGGGGGCGAACGCCTTCGTCATTATGCCCGCGCAGCAGGGGAGCAGACTGCTTCTGTTTTTTGCGAGTACCCACAGGGAAAGGGCAAGGAAGACGGCGCTCATCGCGGGTACGGCGTACTCGTTGATTTTGGCTATCCGTTTAACTCCCCCTTTAATGATGATAAGACAGACGGCGGCCGCCGCTAATCCGGTTGCGGCTTTCGGGATGCCGAAGCCCGTGTAAAGCGACTCGGAAACGGAGTTTGCCTGCGTCATATTACCGCTTCCGAGCGACGAAAAGAGACAGAGCGCGGCGTAAGCTTTGGCGAGTAAAGGCATTTTTACTCCGTATTCCATATACGCGAACGCGCCGCCCTTGACCTTGCCCGAAACCGTTCTCCTGTATCTTATCCCAAGCATATTTTCGGCGTATGACGTAGCCATGCCTAAAAAGGCCGATAGGCACATCCAAAAGACCGCGCCCGCGCCTGCGGACGCTATCGCGGAAGCCACCCCGACTATATTTCCGGTACCTATACACGCCGCGAGGACGCTGCAAAAAGCGCCGAACCGAGATATGCCGTTCTTTGAGCTTTTCTTTGCGCCCGGTTTAAAAAGCCGCGCCAGCGTACCGCCCATCCACCTGTTAATTCCGGTTATCTGAAAAAGTCCGCTCTTAACGGTAAACATTAACGCGGCCGACAGGTAGAAGACAAGCATCGGAATTCCCCAAACGACGTTTGCCGCGCTTGAAATAAAATTGTTCACCGTATCACCCGCTTCATTTATATATATGCGGCGGTGAAATGAGGAATGACGTTTGGCGTTCTCAAATATTTGTATCGACTGCCCGCGGTAAAGCGCGATCATTAAATCTACATTAAAACAAAAAAGCTAAAAATATAGGAATATGTGTTACGGAAAGGAAATAAAGAATAATGCTAATAGATTTTCACGCGCACGCGTTTCCGGATTTGCTCGCTCCCAAGGGCTTGGCGTCGCTTCTTGAGGGCTGCGACAACAGGTATAAAGCCGTTACCGATATGACTGTGAAGGGACTTGTCGAATATATGGACGGGCACGGTATAGACATATCCGTCATACAGCCCGTCATAACGAAGCCCTCGCAGACGAAGGGGCTGAACGAATGGGCTGCGCAAATCCGGTCTGACAGACTCCTCTCCTTCGGCGGCGTTCACCCTCTCAGCGACGACTGTAAAAGGGATATAGATTTTATCGTATCCTTGGGACTCAAGGGTATAAAATTTCATCCCGAATATCAGAATTTTTTACTCGATGACCCGAGGATGATAAGGGTGTACGATTACGCGCTGTCAAAAGGGCTTATCCTGCTGTTTCACGCGGGGTACGACCCTGCCTTTTTCCCGCCTTACAAGAGCAGCCCCGAAAAATTCGCGTTTATAAGCGGGGAGCTAAAAGGCGGGGTTATAGTGGCGGCGCATTTAGGCGGGCAGGAGCAATGGGAGGACGTCGAGAAATATCTTGCGGGCGGCGATGTGTATTTTGACACCTCGATGGGGTTTGAATTTTACTCGAAAGAGCTGTTTTTGAGGATAGTAAAAAAACACGGGGCGCAAAAAATACTGTTCGGCTCGGACTCCCCGTGGAGCGACGCGGCAAAAGAGATTGAAATTCTTAAAAGCCTTCCCTTAACCGACGGGGAGAAAGAAAGCATATTTCATAAAAACGCAGAGAGAATACTCGGTATAGACCGTAAAAAAGATTTGACATAATTTACACATTGGAGTATAATTCAACAATGTGTAAGGCGGCTCTCCGATGCTTATACACTTGCGAAAGGACTGTGAAGGATGTCCGAAAGTTTAGTCAGCTTACGAAATATAAAAAAGTCATACGGCGGCAAAAGAGCGCTCAGCGATATGAGCTTTGACCTTTATAAAGGGCAGATAGTGGGGTTGTTCGGACCTAACGGCTGCGGCAAAACCACTCTTCTTAAAATAATGGCGGGGCTTATACACGATTACAGCGGGAGCCTGCTGATAAACGCAAGCGCGCCTTCGCCCGAAACGAAGCAGCTTACGGCGTTTCTGCCCGACAGGGTATTTCTTTACGACTGGATGACCGCGGGGACGGCAATATCTTATTTCAGCGATTTCTATGCTGATTTTAACGCCGAAAAGGCAAGAAACCTTCTTGAAAGGTTTTCCCTTTCGGAAAGAGAAAAGATTAAGAATATGTCGAAGGGCATGCAGGAAAAGCTTTTGCTTTCGCTCGTAATGTCGCGCTCCGCAAAGCTTTTTCTGCTTGACGAGCCGCTGGGCGGTGTAGACCCTGCGTCGAGAGAGGGCATACTCAATTTTATCATAGAAAACCACTCGCCGGACTCGGCTATCCTTATGGCGACCCACCTTATAAACGACCTTGAAAAAATGTTTGAGCGCGTCATATTTGTGGGAGAGGGCAGAGTGCTTGTGGACGACAGCGTCGAGAATATAAAAAGCCGCGGCGTCTCTGTCGAGGAAGCGTTTAAGGAGGTGTTCCGCAATGCTTGGTAAGCTTATAAAGAACGATATCATAGCGGGATTTCACACGGTGTTAAACGTATATGTAGCGGCGCTCGCCGCCGTAGGTTTTATGATGTTCGGCGTCCTTGCGAAGTCCCCGCTTATAAAAGGGCTGTCCTCGGTGGCGCTAATAGTGATTATGACCGTTATCGTGTTTTTTACGTTTTTTGCGGTCATCTCTATGTTTAATAAGAGCGTATACGGGAACGTCGGCTATCTTACGCTGACGCTTCCGGTCAAGGAATGGCAGTTGGTTTTTTCAAAGACTTTAACCGGCGTTCTGTTCATACTTGTAAGCTATATCGCCTTTATTGTATCCGCCGTTCTGCTGTTCTTTTATATATCGGGGCAGGAGGGCGCGCAAATGGCGATGCAGTTCTGGCAGCAGCTTGAGGCGTTAGGTATGCCCGGCAAGGAGACGCTCGGGCTGTATCTGCTGCTCAACTCGCTGCTCGGACTCGTTTCGGTTTTATTCGCCGTTTCGTGCCTGCACATCTCGGTAAGCCTCGTGAACGTGTCGGGAGCGGACAGGTTCGGCACGCTGGGCAGTATTCTGATTTTTGCGGTTATTATGGGAATTGCAAAGTCTGTCGCGTCAAAAATCGGAGGCTTAATCAACCTCAATACGGTTGTTTACGGGAAATCCGTGGTTTTCACGTTTTCGAACTCCTTCGTCGCCCGTCAACGCGAATTAGGGGCGATATCGTTTGAGATTTCGCAATATTTTGTGTTACTCGTTTTTTCGCTGTGCCTCTCCGCCGCGGCGGTTTTTCTGATAAAGAAAAAGATTAACGTAAAATAAATGCGGACGGGCGGAACGTTTTTTCGCTTCCGATTGAGAATAGTTATGCAAACTGTTGAAAATTATCGCGATATAGTATAGAATATAAAGGCAAACATAAACTAAAGGAGTAAGTTTTTATGAT
>CAZQXZ010000053.1:0-13717 GCA_964597515.1 uncultured Eubacteriales bacterium
TTTCAAGGAAGCTCTCGGGTAGGACGTATCCGGACGAAACAAGTATTCGAGAAAGAGGCTGTCTGTTCTTTATGTTGGCGCCGTTTCTCGCGCTTCGTCCGAGAACGACTGTGCGCAGCGCCTCGTCCATATTGGTTTCCAGCTCGCTGTCGATAAGAGAGGAGTCGGACACCGGATAATCACAAAGATGAACGCTTATCGGCGCATCTTTGTCAACAGAGCATACGAGATTTCTGTAAATGTCCTCCGCCATAAACGGAATCATCGGAGCCGCAAGCTTCGCCGCGGTTACCAAAGCCGTGTAAAGCGTCATATAGGCGTTGATTTTATCCTGTGGCAAATCCTGTACCCAAAAGCGCTCGCGCCCTCTGCGGACATACCAGTTGCTCAAATCGTCCACAAAGCCCGAAAGAGCCTTCGCCGCCTCGGGTATACAGTAACCGGCAAGGTTGCCGTCAACCGTTTTGATGAGCGTGTTGAGCTTTGAAAGCAGCCATTTGTCCATAACGGTCAGGCTGTCCCTGTCAAGCGTATACTTCGACGCGTCAAACCCGTCAATATTGGCGTACAGGACGAAAAACGCGTATGTGTTTAATAAGGTTCCCATAAACTTGCGCTGACCCTCCGTTACAGCCTTGCCATGGAAACGGTTCGGCAGCCACGGGGCGGAATTTGTATAGAAATACCAGCGGATAGCGTCCGCGCCGTAAGTCGCCAAAGCGTCAAACGGGTCAACGGCGTTGCCCTTGGATTTTGACATCTTATGACCGTTTTCATCCTGAACATGCCCGAGAACAAGGACGTTCTTATACGCGGCTTTATTGAATATAAGAGTGGATATCGCGAGCAGTGAATAGAACCAGCCTCTTGTCTGGTCTACCGCCTCGGAGATAAACTCGGCGGGGAATTGCCGCTCGAACAGCTCTTTGTTTTCAAACGGGTAATGATGCTGGGCGAACGGCATCGCGCCGGAATCGTACCAGCAGTCAATAACCTCGCTCACGCGCCTCATCTCACCCGCGCATTTATCGCATTTGATTGTAACCTCATCGATATAGGGGCGGTGAAGCTCGATATCGTCCGGGCAGTTTGAGCTCAACTTTTTTAGCTCGGCTATCGAGCCTATCGAATGTCTGTGACCGCATTCGCACTCCCAGATATTCAGCGGGGTACCCCAATAACGGTTACGGCTTATCGCCCAGTCCTGAACGTTTTGTATCCAGTCGCCGAAACGCCCCTTGCCTATGCTTTCGGGTATCCAGTTTATCGTATTGTTGTTTGCTATAAGGTTATCCTTAACCTCGGTCATTTTAATATACCAGGAGTCTCTCGCGTAGTATATAAGAGGGGTGTCGCAGCGCCAGCAATGCGGATAGCTGTGTGTAAACAAAGGAGAGCTGAAAAGCAGCCCTCTTTCTTCAAGGTCGTTTAATATCTCCCTGTCAGCGTCCTTGCAGAACATTCCCGGCCATTTTGTCTCCTCTGTCATATTGCCGCGGGAGTCCACAAGCTGGACGAAAGGCAGGTCGTAAACCTTGCTGACATTGGCGTCGTCCTCGCCGAAGGCGGGAGCCATATGGACGATGCCGGTGCCGTCCGAAAGCGTGACAAACGAGCCGCAAGTGACGTACCAGCCCTTTTTAGCCGTATTTACGGCAAAGTCGAAAAGCGGCTCAAATTCTCTGTATTCAAGGTCCTTGCCCGAAAATTCGGAAAGTATCCGGTACTCGCATCCGAGAACCGTGTCGGCAAGCGCCTTCGCTATATAGTAGACCATACCGTCGCTTGAGGATTTCAGTTTTATATAAGTTACGTCGGGATTGACGCAAAGGGAAACGTTTGAGGGCAAGGTCCACGGCGTTGTAGTCCACGCAAGGAAATAGGCGTCCTCGCCCTTTGCCTTAAAACGCACGTAAGCGGAGCGTTCCTTGACGTCTTTATAGCCCTGCGCGACCTCCTGCGTGGAAAGCGGCGTACCGCAGCGCGGACAGTAAGGCACAATCTTAAAGCCCTTGTAAAGCAGGTTCTTATTCCAGATTTCCTTTAATGACCACCATACGGACTCGATATACGAGTTGTGGTATGTTACATAAGGGTCGTCCATATCCGCCCAGAAGCCGACGGTACCCGAGAAATCCTCCCACATACCCTTGTACTTCCAGACGCTTTCCTTGCATTTATTAATAAAAGGCTCAAGCCCGTAGCTTTCAATCTGCTCCTTGCCGTCAATGCCGAGCAGCTTTTCAACCTCTATCTCGACGGGCAGACCGTGCGTGTCCCATCCCGCCTTGCGCGGAACATACTCGCCCTTCATTGTATGATAGCGCGGAATCATATCTTTAATAACTCTCGTAAGAACGTGACCGATATGCGGCTTGCCGTTCGCGGTCGGCGGTCCGTCATAAAACGTATATGTCGGGCAGCCCTCGCGCAGCTTCACGCTCTCCTCGAAGATACGGTTTGTTTTCCAAAAATCGAGTATCTGTTTTTCGCGCTTTACAAAATCAAAATCCGACGACACTTTTTCGTACATAATATACCTCCGGAATAAAAACCACGCCCGCGACAGGACGGAGAAGCAAAAAAATCCTGCTGTAAAGTATATCACGCGCGTTTTGAGTTGTCAATTAAAAAGGCGCGTAAATTAAGTTCATTGTTGCATTTTGAGAAATTTTGCTGTATAATCAATTCATTATTTTATTTTGCTGCATAAGAGGGAATGCCAATGCCAAAATTCAACAAGGTTTTAGTTATAATCAATCCCCGTTCAGGGAAAATCAAGGTCAGGGCGCAGCTTTTTGACATTGCGAGTTGTTTTTCTGAAAACGGATGCGAAACAACCGTTTTTACCACAAGGGCGAAAGGGGACGCCGAAAGGTACGCCGCGGCAATGGCAGACCGCTTTGACGCCGTAGTATGCCGCGGAGGCGACGGGACGCTCAACGAGGTCGTAAACGGAATTATGCGTGCGAGCGAGAAAAAACCCGTCGGGTATCTGCCCGCGGGAACCTCAAACGATTTTGCCCATACGCTCGGAATACCTAACGTGGGTAAAAAATCAGTCGAGGCTATCGTATACGGCACGCCCGTCCCGCATGATATCGGGATATTCAACGAAGACCGTTACGTTAATTACACGGCGTCGTTCGGCGTGTTTACAAGGTCGTCTTACGAGACTCCGCAGCCTGCCAAAAACCTTTTGGGATACGGAGCGTATTTAAGCTCCGCCGTTAAGGAGCTTTCGCACATAAGAACATATAGAGTCAAGGTGACCTGCGATAACGAGGTTTATGAAGGGGATTATGTTTTCGGCTCCGTAACAAACGCTCTTGCCGTAGGCGGATTTATTCATTACGATAAAAATACCGTTGATTTTAACGACGGTATATTTGAATTGATTTTAGTAAAAAAGCCGGACACTATCCGCGAATGGTACGATGTGATAAAAGGGGCGCATGTGCAGAAGTTTGACGAGCGCTTTATCACTTGCCTGAAAGGTAAAGAGTTTAAGTTTGAAAGCGATCAGGCAATCGCATGGTCGTTGGACGGCGAGTTCGGAGGCGAGCACAGACTATCCACTTTCAGAGTGCTTCAAAACGGGATTGAAATAATCAGGAAAAGTTAAGGCGGCTCCCGTCGCATTAAGCTGTTTATAATTTTAATTGAAAAGCTCCTTCGGTTATGTTATCATACAAATCGGAGGATTTTTTATGGATGAAACAACTCTCACGGGTACGGTGGAGGAAGTAATATATAAAAACGCCGCGGGTTCTTACGCCGTCATATCTTTGGGGACGGACGAGGAGCTTATAACGGCTGTGGGCGCGATGCCGGACGTAAGCGTGGGCGAAACTATAAAAGCTATTGGAACCTTCGGACAGCATAAGACATACGGCAGGCAGTTTAAGGTCGTTTCATACAGCCGCGAGCTGCCGGAGGGCACCGAGCAGATATTCAAATATCTCTCCTCGGGCGCAGTACCGGGAATAGGACCAAAAAGGGCTCTCGGCATCATTGAGAAATTCGGCGACGATACGCTTGATATAATAGAGAACCATCCTGAGAAGCTCTCTTCAATTAAAGGGATTTCGCTTAATCAGGCGGAAAAAATATCCGAGAGCTACCGCGGGCAGTCGGCTCTCAGAGAAATAATATTGCAGCTTCAGAAATACAGCCTGACCCCTGTCGAATGCGCGAGGATATATAAAAAACTCGGGGCGGACGCCGTAAGGCTTGTCAGAGAAAATCCTTACCTGCTTTGTTCTCTTGAAATCGGAATTGATTTTGAGCGCGCCGAGGTTATAGAGGGGCTGCTTGAAACGAAGCCGCCGCGAAATTTGAGAGTTGAGGAAGGAATTCTCCATACGCTGCGTCATAACCTGAACGGCGGCGGTCATACCTGTATACCGAGGAACAAGCTGATTTTCCGCGCCGCCGAGTATCTTGGTACGGACAACGATTTGATTGACATCACTATTGACAGCCTTACGCGCGCCCTGCGCGCCGTAAGCGAAAACATTAAGGGTGAGGAGTTTGTATTCCTGCCCCAGTCGTATAAAGACGAAAAGAGTATAGCAAGAAGAATTGGCGTTATAATGCGTTTTCCGCCGAAACGCTCAAACACGCTTATATCGGATATTGAAAAAATAGAGCAGACAGACGGTATTGTTTTTGATGAGCAGCAGAAGACGGCGATTGTCACCGCGGCTAACAGAGGGCTTTTAGTGCTTACGGGCGGACCGGGAACGGGCAAGACGACGACGCTCGGGGGAATACTCACCCTTTTTGAGAAGCAGGGTCTTGAAATTCAGCTTGCCGCGCCGACAGGCAGGGCGGCGCAGCGTATGAGCGAGGTTACGGGCAGGGAAGCTAAGACAATCCACCGTCTTTTAGAGGTGCAGTGGGACGAGGACGACAAGCCTGTTTTTACACGCAACTCTCAAAATCCTCTTGACTGCGGCGCCGTTGTGCTCGACGAGCTTTCAATGGTTGACATATCGCTTTTCGCGGCGTTTCTTGACGCTCTGCCGCTTGGATGCAGGCTTGTGCTCGTAGGAGACTATGACCAGCTCCCGCCCGTGGGCGCGGGAAACGTGCTTCGGGATATTATAGACTCGGGTCTGCTTCCCGTTACGAAGCTGACGACCGTATTCAGGCAGGCAATGCAAAGCGCGATTATAAGAAACGCGCATATGATTATAAACGGGGAGACGCCCGAGCTTACAAACGGAAAGAACACGGACTTTTTCCATATGGAAAGAAGCGCTCCGAGGCTGTGTGCCGAAACGGCGGCCGAGCTTTATGAAAAACGCCTGCCCGATGCATACGGATTTGATTTTTTAACCGATATACAGGTAATCTGCCCTTCAAAAAAAGGTGAGAGCGGCACAAGATATATCAACGCCCTTCTTCAAAGCAGGGTAAACCCCAAATCCGAAAACAAACGGGAAATATTGATAGGCGGCACAGTATTTCGCGAGGGCGATAAGGTCATGCAGACAAGAAATAATTATATGCTCGAATGGGAGAAGGGCGCGGAACAGGGTCAGGGCATATTCAACGGCGACATAGGCATACTGAAAAAGGTTTCAAGCGCGGACGGACTGCTGATTATTGACTTTGACGGCAGAGTGACACAGTATCCGCTCGAGTACGCCGCCGAGCTTGAGCTCTCTTACGCCATCACCGTACATAAGAGTCAGGGGAGCGAGTTTCGGGCGGTTATTCTGTCGGTTGTGGGCGTACCCGCGCCGCTTTTATATCGCAATCTGCTGTATACCGCCGTAACGAGGGCAAAGGAGCTTTGTATTACCGTCGGGACGGGCGTTGAAATAACGAAAATGGCGCTTAACGATAAAAAAACAAAAAGGTATTCCGCGTTAAAGCATTTTTTGACCTTGGAGTGCGCTGATGAATAAGACAAAAGCGAAGGAAGCCGTTATTTCGTTCTTCTTTCCCAAGCGCTGCCCTTTTTGTGACTGTGTTATAGATTTCAGGCTCGGCGAATGTAAAAAATGCGCCGGCGATTTAGGCGGTATAACGGGTGAAATCTGCCTGTTGTGCGGATATATGAAAAAGGATTGCTTTTGCGCGGGACATAAGCGTTATTATAAAGCCGTCGCCGCTCCTTTTTATTACGAAGGAGCGGCGGGAAAGGCGATAAGGCGCTTAAAACGCACCGCGGACGAAAAAGCCGTCAATATGTTCGCGCGGGAAATGGCGCGCGTATTCGATGAGAATTTCGCGCGGACAGCGTATGACCTCGTCACAAGCGTGCCTCTGTCCGAAAACGACTATAAGCAGAGGGGTTATAATCAGGCCCGGCTTCTCGCGAAAGCGTTCGCGAAGGAAATATCTCTGCCGTATGCCGAAACGCTTTCAAAGGTCTACGAAACTAAAACACAGCACACGCTGTCAAAAACGGAGCGAACCGGAAATCTGCTCGGCATTTTTGAGCCGTTTATAGGCGATATTTCAGGCGGCAGGAGAATTATTTTAGTGGACGACGTAAAGACCACGGGCGCGACTCTTGACGAGTGCGCCAAAACGCTGATGATAGCCGGAGCCGCACAGGTTATATGCGTCTGCGCCGCGATTACGAAGCACGAGAAAAAAGTAAAAAAACAAATCAATTAAGGGGATAAATAAGCTATGGCAAAATATGAACGCAAATTATCCGGCGATTTTAACGATGTGCTTCAAATGTGCGAGTACGCCGTTGTAAAAGAAAGCGTTTCGGCAAGCTTTGAGGCGGGCAGCGATTTTACGGTGGGCAACGCGCGGGTTTGCGTGCGCGTATACGAGCGGTACAGCTATTTCGGCGGTAACAGGGTAAGCTTAAATATTACCTTGGCGGGCGAGGGGAATGATTTGTTCCTGAGCGCCATCACTTCGGGAGGGAGCCAGGCCGTACTGTTTAAGCTGAACACAGTCGGCGAGGAGACGTTTTTAGACACTCTGGTCAGAGCCGTTGAAAAACGGTATCCTTCAAGGTGAAGACAGGCGATATATCGATTACCCTTGTGATTTTGTGATAAATAATCACAAACCGCGGCTTCGTCTTTTATTAATCCGCGCCCTTTGTAAAATCACACCGGCAAAACTGTTTGATTTCTTCAAATGTAATATCCGGAGAGATGAACTTATAGCAAAAGCCGTAGCCTCTTATCCGAAGGATGAGCTTTGCGAGCTTTCCCGCCTCAACGGCCGTTGCGTCTATTTTGGCGGTATAATGTCCGTTGCTGTAATCAATTGATTTTACCGCTTCCCAGGGAATTCTGCCGACAGGCAAAACAAAGATCAGCGAAAGAAACATAAGAAATGTCACGGTGTCCTCGATACCGTTTTCCGTTAACGCAAAAGCGTTCCCTTTGTGTTTAATGTATTGTACAAGCATTATATAAAAAGAATAAAAATATGAAAACGCGGGCAAAGCGAGAAGCGCGCCGAACAATCTGCTCAATGTCGGGTCTGCCGCCTCGTCCCCGAAGGAGACCTGCTCTGTTAAGAGCATGAAAGCGACTTTTCCCAAAAGCGCGAGAACCGCCGCCAATAATAAAAAACAGATGAGGTAACGGATGTTCAGTTTGCGTGTTTTCATAAATATAATCTCGTTTCCTGTTTTATATATTATAAATTGAATTGTTTAACGGAGAGCCGAGGCAAAAACCGATAGCGGCTGGACCTCAGCAGTCTGTTGCGCCGCTATCACCTCATCACGCCTTGATATTCTCAAATCCGGCAAGGGTGCTGCCTTTGTTTGTAATGACCCCGCTTAAGCGTTCTTCGCATCCGCATTTGCCGCTGCCGGAAATCATCTTGACCTCCACGCTCTTTCCGGCGGGGAACAGCTCTATCGCAGCGTTGACGGCGGGAGGCGGGTTGCCCGCCCACACGGGCGAAAGCAAAATCAGACGGTCGTAGTTCGAAAAATCCGCCGAGAGCGGCTGAATGGACCACGCCTTGCCTTTTATAGCGGCTAAGCACCCGGCGCTGTATGCTTTCAGCTTGCCGGGACGGCGTACATCGGTAATCTGCGCGATATCGCAGGCTTCTTTGGCGGCGAGTTCATCCGCCAAGCGCTTTGTGTGTCCGGAATAGGAATAGAAAAGTACCAGTGTTTTCATAGAAACGCCTTCTTTCAAAGTTTTAGTAATTATAAAATAAATAAATCCCCTAATGCCCTTGGGCATTTCACATTTGCGGTTACAAGAATTGTAGCATATTTAATGAAATATTGCTATACAATATGAAATAATTGCCTTGCGGCAATTGTGAAATCGTTCGCTATGCTCACGGTGAAATAAAATAAATCCACCCACGCCCGCAGGCATTTCACACGCCGTAGGCGTATTTCACGTGCGAAGCACATTTCACAAATCCGCAAGGATTTATTTCATTGAAAAAAGCAGCCTTGCGGCTGCTTTTTTCTGGTGGGAGAGAGTGGATTTGAACCACTGAAGTCACTGACAACAGATTTACAGTCTGCCCCCTTTGGCCGCTTGGGTACTCTCCCGATTCAGATTTCAGATATCAGACGTCAGATGTCCGGCGTGGAGCTGGTGGACGGACTTGAACCCCCGACCTGCTGATTACAAATCAGCTGCTCTACCAACTGAGCTACACCAGCGACTTGACGCTTTGATAATATAACACAATTTAAATTTTCCGTCAATACTTAATTTTATAATTTAAAAGATTTTTATCGGCGGTTTTATTGCCGTAACATATATTTGACTGATACATAGGATTGTGCTATAAATATAAACAGAACGCGCGAAGGGGGAAATTCCCGTGCCGAACATTATGGTTAAAATCATATCTTTCTTTATTACGTTTATTGCCGTGCTTTCGACAATGTCTTTACCAGGCAGTCCGGACACGCCGGTAATAATCAATCTTAACGCTGAAAATCCGTATATAGCACAATACGGCAAGCCGATGATATCCGCGCACAGGATAGGGATGTCCTATGCGCCGCAAAATACGCTTATGGCGTTTGAGCATATGCTTGAAAACAGCGATACGGTACATGCGGACGTACTTGAATTTGACGTGCAGATAACTCTTGACGGGCAGCTTGTTATGCTTCATGATCTGAGCTATGATAAAACGAGCAACGCCGGGGAGGCGTTCGGGCGTTCAAACATCACTCCGTATTTCCATACGTTTGACGAGCTTCAGTGCTTAAACCTCGGAGAAAACTTCAAACAAAACGGCGAGTATCCTTTCCGCGGTCTAAGAGGCGAGGATATTCCCGAAAACCTTAGGGTGATTACCGTAAATTCCGTGCTGGATTATGTCGAGGAGAATTGCGGCGATAAAAAATATTATTATGTCATTGAAATAAAAAGCCCCGGGCTTTGGGGAATTCAGTGCGCCGACAGGCTTGTCGGTATAATAGAGGCGTTAGGTATAACGGATAGGGTAATTCTTGCCACCTTTATGCCTTCGGTGGGGGAATACATTAAAAATAAATATCCGCATATAACGCGTTCGGCGGGAATATATGAGTCTGTTGAGTTTTATTATTACAGCCGTATGGGGTATGATTTTAACGCGCTTGACGCCGGATATTCCGTCTTACAGCTACCCTACGGCAAAAACGTAATGCCGTGGAGACTTGAAATAGTAGATTTCGGAACAAAAGAGCTTATCAATTATGCCCATGCCTATGATATCGCAGTGCAGTACTGGACTGTCAACAACGCCGAGGACGCGCGGTATCTGACAGAAAACGGCGCGGACGCGCTGATGGGAGACGACACCTTGTTTTTATACGAAACGCTTGCGGCGATAGAAAGCGAGGCCGTTATAGTAAAAAGCGACGCCGCCGCCGTCATTATAGAGTCCGAGAGAAACCGGCTGGACGAAGCCCGGCAGGCAATCGAAAAGCTTTTAGGCATATTTATATATTTCCCGTTCTGAATTCATTTAATAAAGCTTCGGTCGCTCTTGACGCATATTCTTCAAACAGCCCGTTATCCCTTAAATAGAAAAGCACTGTATACCTGTCTCTGAGTGTCAGCGCTTTACGAATGCCAAAGAGGATTGCCTCCTTCTCCTTTATCGGACTTGGGATATTCGCTTTTTTACAGAATTCGTCCATGGCGTCAAAACGGCGGATGTATTTGGTAATAAGGCTTTTCAAACGAGCGTCCCTTGTTTCAGACAGGAGTCTGCGGAAAACGGCGGCGACGAGTCTTGACGCCTCGCATACATAAAGCCCGTGAAGAGCCGGAGGATTGCCGTTTTCGATGTCGTAAAGCTCCCAGGCGTGAGCTATAATATGCTCCGAGCCGGAGGCGGGGCGGGAGTTGTGCGTAAAAGCCATTCCGAGTCCCGTGACCGCGAAGCCCTCCATCAGGCTTTTAACACTTTCGCTGTCCCGTTTTAAAACGCCGTGCGCGCCGTCAAGGCATTTATCGGCGGCTGATATGACATCGGCCGCTATTTTTTCACAGAAGTATTCGTTTTTATAATCTCTCGCAAGCTCCCAGTCTAAAATTCCCGTATATTTTCCGAGCATATCGCCTATCCCCGCTATTAGCATAGGGTATGGCGCGGCGCTCATAATATCGAGGTCGGCGACGACGAATTCGGGCGTTGTGCACTGTACAGTGTGTTTGCCGCCGTCAAAAAGGATAGGCGAACCGGCGGAAAAATAGCCGTCCATTGACGGCGCCGTCCCGACAACGCCGTAAGGAAGCCCCAAGCGGTATGAAACAAGGCGGCAGCAGTCGTTGACGGTGCCGGAGCCGACGGCGAGTATAAAATCGGGGAGAGGGGAGCAGCCGGACTTTGCAGGCTTCGCGGTACAGCTAAGATGTATCAGAATATCGCCGAGCGTTTGCGCGTTCGGCAGGACGTCCCCCTTTAGGATATGAAAACCGCAAAGCTTTCCTAAATCCGAGAGGGTTTTTTCAACGCCTTTGCCTGCCGCCTTATAGGTTCTCTCGTCGGCGACGGCGAAAACCGCCCTGTAACCGCTTAAAAAAACCGGAAGCGAGCGAAGCGCCCCGTTTTGAATTTCATAGCCCTTAATCGGCGCGCTGTGCCTTCCCATATCGCACGGACACTCAAAAGCAATCATTTTAAACCTCTCATCACCGCGGCGCCGATAGCTTTTTGTATCGGTTCGGCACAATTGACGGCTCCGTCGCCTTTTGCGCCGTAATCCGGTATATCGAAAACGTTCCCTGTCATATTACTGCCCTCCCGGTTATATATTTTAGGACCATTTTACAACCGGAAACGGGCGGAGGCAATAGTTTAATTATTAATATATTTTTAATAAAATTTTTGATGTTTTTATTCTTTGTTATGGTACAATCCTTTTAACATCTATGAGAGGAATACTGTTTTGAAGTCTAAAAGGAGCGTAAAACGCAGAAAGAACAGACGCGTAGGGCGCATAATTGCGTTAGCGTCAATTGTATTTCTAATCGCGATAGCCGTCAATAAAGCATCTGTATTCATAGAAACGCGTTTAGCCGGAAACGATACGCCGGTAACACAGACGACAGAAAAAAGAGAGGATTTAATTCCGTGGAATTTGACCCTTGTAAACAGCAAAAACCCTGTACCTAAGGACTGGACGACCGAGTTTACTTACCTGCGCAACAACCATAAGGTGGACAGCAGGATTTATCCGGAGCTTCAAAAAATGTTTGACGATTGCCGCGCCGCCGGACTTCTTCCGTATATCAACGAGTCGTTCCGGACAGCCGAGGAGCAGCAAAAGATTTTCGACAAAAAGGTGTCGGCATACGAGTCCGGCGGATACAGCTATGAAACCGCGTATGACAAGGCGTCAGAATACGCCGCGCTGCCCGGATACAGCGAGCATCAGTTAGGACTTGCGGTCGATATCATTTCCGAGGACAAAAAAGCGAAAACGAACGAGGCGGTCTGGAACTGGATGGCGGGGCATTGCGCGCAGTACGGTTTTATTTTAAGATACCCTTACGGAAAGGAAGAGATAACCGGAATTTCATACGAGCCGTGGCATTACAGATATGTGGGCAAGGAAGCCGCAAAAACAATCACCGAAAGCGGGCTTTGCCTTGAGGAATACATAGAGCAATTAAAAAAGGATGCAGCCGATTAAAGCCGCGTCCTTTATTTATTCAAAGGCTGACAAAATAACGCGGAAAATTACCGTCGAAAAGCCGTGCCGTATTTCATTATAATATAGCTTGTATATAATTTACAACTTAAATAATAATAGATATATCAATGTAAAGGAAGTGCGGTATGGATTTCATTAAAAGCCACCGGATTGTCGCGGATAAGGACGGTTATATATTGGAAATTGTCCTGTGCCTTGATACGGCGGAATTTGCCGAGGATTTTCTTTCGGATAAAAACGAGGATGTTTTGGATTTTGAGCAGGGTGCGCTCGACCTGATAAAGGAGAAATATTCGGGCGTTAAAATAAATATTATAAAATTTTTAATAGGCGCCGCGGTTATAGCGATTGTGCCTTTGTACGTTGGCAGCGCAGCCACGGCGCAAGCGGCGCCCGCCGCCGCGAGTGTGGCGCAAACGGCAAAAAGCACGTCGTTTTATGTGACAGCTTCAAAGCTCAATGTCAGAAGCGGTCCCTCGACGTCGAATTCCGTTATCCACGCGCTGTGGAACGGAAACCGAGTCACGGTTACGGGCGAGTCGGGAAATTGGTTCAGATTAAAGCTTTCGGACGGGAGAACAGGCTGGGTAAGCAAGACCTATATAAAATCAGATTATACTTCAAGCGGAACGGTTACGGCGTCCGCGCTCAATGTCCGAAGCGGTCCCTCGACGTCACATTCCGTTATCCACGCGCTATGGAACGGTAATAAAGTGAATATTATCGGCGTTTCGGGCGGCTGGTGCAATTAGCGCGGCTGGAAGTAATAATAGCATCACAACGATCATCCGCCTGGTGCGGACGGCGGATTTGACTGTTCGGGACTTGCCGTCTACGCGTTCGGACAGGCGGGGTATACGCTTAACCGTATATCATACCAGCAGGCGACGCAGGGGCTGTACGTTTCAAGCTCCGGCAAAAAGGCGGGAGACCTTGTTTTTTATTCCGTAAGCGGCAGCGGAAGTGTAGACCATGTAGGCATATATATCGGCAACGGGCAGATGATACACAGCCCGAAGCCGGGCGACGTTGTAAAAACCGTCAATATAGAAGTCGCGTACTGGCAGCAGCGCTATGTGACGGCACGCAGAATTATTTATTAAGCCATTAAAAAATCCGTTGACAACACAACTCATTTGTGGTTATATATAATCAATTGTAATCATTGCAAAGTAACAATAATTACAGTCAATAAATTTCGGCAATAGTCTTGATTATTTTTTGAAGGGTAGATATAATGGGTACGGATTACGGGAAGGTTTCTGAAATATTGACGGACAGCAACCTTAAACCCTCGCATCAGCGTGTTATGATTTATTCCTTTTTAGCGTCGAATTTTATTCATCCCACGGCTTTCCAGATTTACGACGGCTTGAAAAAAACTATACCGACGCTTTCAAAAACGACTGTTTACAATACATTAAAAGCGTTTTTAGGCGCCAATATCATAAGGGAAATAACCATAGAGGAAAATGAAATCAGGTACGAGTTCAACAGGCGCGACCACGGGCACTTTAAATGCGAGGCATGCGGCAGGATTTTTGATTTTGAAATCAGTACGGACGGCGCCGGCACCGACGCTCTTGC
>CAZQXZ010000054.1:0-12316 GCA_964597515.1 uncultured Eubacteriales bacterium
AACGCTGAAAGCATCTAAGCGTGAAGCCATCTCCAAGATAAGATATCCCATAACGTAAGTTAGTAAGACCCCTTGTAGACCACAAGGTTGATAGGTCGCGTGTGTAAGCGTGGCGACACGTTCAGCTAAGCGATACTAATAGGTCGAGGGCTTGACCATTTTTCTTTGGCTTCGCTTTCTTTCTTTATTCGGTTTTTAGGGTATATAAAGCGTCGCGGGCGACGCTCTTGAAAAAGCTTCGCTTTTTCGCTTATTCTATATTAAAAATTCGGGCGACTTCGTCACACTATTATCTGAAATCCGATATCTGATGTCTGACATCTGATATCGGCATTTTCATTTATAAAGGGACATTCATTAACTTTGCTTGACATTTTGCGTAAATTTTAATAATATGTAAAAAGCACTATGGGATATTGTTTAAAGGGGAGCCAACGGATGAAAAAAATCGGAATTTTCGGAGGTTCGTTTAACCCGCCGCACAACGGGCATATTAACATTGTCCGTCAGGTTTCCGATTTGTTTGGTTTATCTAAGGTGATTGTCATACCCTCATACATTCCGGTGCATAAAGAGAACGACGGCAGGGTAAGCGCGCGGCAGAGATATGAGATGTGCGAGCTCGCTTTTAGAGACGTTAACGCCGAGGTTTCGGATATCGAGATACGGCGTAAAGGAAAAAGCTATACTTATGATACCGTAACACAGCTTAAAAAGAGCGTTGACGGCGAGCTGTACTTGATTATAGGCTCCGATATGCTGATGATATTCGAGAGCTGGTACAGATACGGGGACATATTGAATTCGGTTAAAGTAATCGCCGCGTGCAGGACAAGTTCGGCAGAAGAATTAAAAAATCTGAAAACGAAAGCGCGGCAAATTAACGATATTTATCCCAAAGCCGTTGCCGTATGTGAAATTGAGCCGTTTGAAGCAAGCTCTACCGAAATAAGGCGCTTGTCGGGCAATAGGGAGGACATAACTTCGTTTGTTCCGAAGCTGGTTGAAAATTATATCATTGAACGGAGATTGTATTATGATTGAAAGGGAACAGGAGTTTAAGAACGCTATCAGAGCGAGGCTCGGCGATAAACGCTACGAGCATTCCTTAAATGTCGCCGACGAGTGCCGCAAGCTTGCGAAAACATACGGCGCCGACGAAGACCAGGCGTATATAGCCGGTCTGCTGCACGATATTTTGAAGGATACCCAGCTGACAAAGCAGAGAGATTATTTAGCTATAAACGGCGTTGTGCTTGAAGATTATGAGCTGATGGCGCCCAAGCTGTGGCATGCCGTTGCGGGGGCTTTTTATGTTAAAGAGGAGCTTTCCGTCAAAGATATGGAAATCATTAATGCAATTAAGTGTCATACCACCGGCAGGAGGTTTATGACACAACTCGATAAAATCCTGTATGTGGCGGATTATATAAGCCGGGACAGAGACTACGACTGTGTTGAAATAATGCGCGAGAAAGCGTATAAGGAACTTGAATACGCTGTGCTTGAAGGTCTGCAATATACCATAAAAAAACTGATAGAAGGACGTTTTGTCATACACCCGGACACAATCGGAGCATATAATCAGGTTTTGCGCGAGGTTATGATTTTGGACGTTTCCGCGTCGTCCGCGGCGGCGAGAATATCTCAGGATGAAGGAGCAACGGACAGATGAGCAAAGAGTTATGCGAAAGTATAGTAAAGGTTCTTGATGATAAAAAGGCAATGAATATTGTTGCCATAGAAATTTCCGAGCTTACGATAGTAGCCGACTATTTTATTATAGCGACAGCCACCTCTTCAACCCACTTGAAGGCTCTTACAGACGAGGTGGAGCTGCGCATGGGCAAACAAGGAATAAAAACGGGGCAGATTGAAGGCAAGGCTACGGGCTGGATACTTATAGATTACGGCTATGTGGTGGTACACCTGTTCTTAAAAGAAGCCAGGGAATACTATAATTTAGAGCGACTATGGGACGACGGCTCTGTTATGGATATATCACATATTACCAAAGACTGAAACGTCTGCTGAGAGGACTTATATAAATGAATTACGATTTTAAGGCAACCGAGAAAAAATGGCAGGATAAGTGGGAAGAGAGCGGTGTTTTTCAGGCGAAGGACGACATGTCAAAACCGAAGTTTTACGCGCTTGTAGAGTTTCCGTATCCGAGCGGCACGGGAATGCACGTCGGTCACATAAAGGCTTACACGGGGCTTGAGGTGGTTTCCAGAAAAAAAAGGATGCAGGGCTTTAACGTCCTTTTCCCTATCGGGTTTGACGCTTTCGGACTTCCGACCGAGAACTACGCGATTAAAACGGGCGTTCATCCGAGAAAAGTTACGGACAACAATATTAAAAAATTTACCGAACAGCTTAAAAGAATAGGTTTTTCCTTTGATTGGACGCGTGTGATTGATACGACTGACGAAAACTATTATAAATGGACTCAGTGGATTTTTCTTAAAATGTTTGAAAATGGGCTTGTTTTTAAGGATAAAGCGCTCGTGAATTACTGTCCTTCGTGCAAGGTGGTTCTCTCAAACGAGGACTCTCAGGGCGGTAAATGCGACATATGTCATAATGACGTCGTCCAAAAATCGAAGGACGTATGGTATCTCAGGATTACCGAATATGCCGACAAGCTTTTGCAGGGGCTTGAGGAGGTCAATTTTCTTCCTAACATCAAGCTCCAGCAGGTCAATTGGATAGGCAAATCGGAAGGCGCTTTCGTCAGCTTTGATATAAAAGGTGCGGCTGAAAAGCTCAGGGTATATACGACGAGGGCGGACACGCTTTTCGGAGCAACCTTTATGGTCTTGGCGCCCGAGCATCCCGTCATAAAAAAGTGCGGCGGTTTGATAAAGAATATGGCGGCTCTCGAAGCGTATAAAAAGGAGTGCGGCAAGAAGACCGAGTTTGAACGCACACAGCTTGTCAAGGAAAAGACGGGTGTGAAAATCGACGGTCTTACGGCGATAAACCCGATTAACAATAAAGAAATTCCGATTTACATATCGGACTATGTAATGATGAGTTACGGCACCGGCGCCATAATGGCCGTACCGGCGCATGATGACCGCGACTACGCTTTTGCCAAAAAATTCGACATTGAGATAATAGAGGTCATAAAAGGCGGCAATGTCGTAGAAGCGCCGTATATGGGCGACGGAGAGATGATAAACTCGGGGCTGTTAAACGGCTTGACAAACAGAGACGAAGCCACTGACAGGGCGATAGAATTTCTCGCAAAAAGAGGAGTGGCTGAAAAGGGCGTTCAGTATAAAATGAAGGACTGGGCGTTTAACAGGCAAAGGTACTGGGGAGAGCCTATTCCCATTATACACTGTAAAAAGTGCGGTATCGTTCCCGTGCCGTATTCGCAATTGCCGTTAAGGCTTCCCGAAATCTCAAATTTTGAGCCGGGGCGTAACGGCGAAAGCCCGCTCGCGAAAATCGATTCGTTCGTCAACTGCGAATGCCCGAAGTGCGGCGGCGCCGCAAAAAGGGAAACGGACACTATGCCCCAGTGGGCGGGTTCGTCGTGGTATTTTTTGCGGTATTTAGACCCTGAAAACGATTTTGAATTCGCCGATAAAGAAAAGCATAAATATTGGATGCCCGTCGATTGGTATAACGGCGGTATGGAGCATGTTACGCGCCATCTTATCTATTCGAGGTTTTGGTACCGTTTCCTTTATGATATCGGAGAAGCGCCGTATCCCGAGCCGTATTCAAAAAGAACGGCACAGGGGCTTATACTCGGTCCGGACGGCGAAAAGATGAGCAAAACAAAGGGTAATGTCGTTGACCCCAACGACGTTGCGGACGAATACGGAGCGGATGTGCTGCGCTCCTATGTGCTGTTTATGGGCGATTATGAAAAGGCGGCTCCGTGGTCTGAGAGCAGCGTCAAGGGCTGTAAAAGGCTTGTTGACAGAGTATGGAACCTTTACGGCATACTTGTTGAAGCGGATGAATACTCAAAAGAGCTTGAAGCGTCCTTCCATAAGACGATAAAAAAAGTATCACAGGATATTGACTCCCTAAAATACAATACGGCGATAGCCGCCCTGATGACGCTTCTCAACGAGATATACGAAAAGGGCGAAATCAATACAGCGGAAATGAAATCCTTTCTTACGCTGCTCAATCCGTTCATTCCGCATGTTACCGAGGAGCTTTGGGAGAGATGCGGCTTTAAGGGCATGCTCGCCTGCGGCGAATGGTGTTCGTATGACGAGGAAAAATGCAAGGACAGCGAAATAGAAATCGTTATTCAGATTTGCGGAAAAAAACGCGACAGAATAATGGTTTCGGCGGGCGCCTCGCAAGCCGAGGTTTTAGAAAAAGCGAAAGCGCTTCCGAGAATGATTGAAGAGCTTTTTGGAAAAACAATCGTTAAAGAAGTTTATGTTCCGGGCAAGCTTGTTAATATCGTTATAAAATGACGTGTTTATCGGCTGTTTCAAAGCGAAACAGCCGATAAACTAAAAACGGCTAATAGGCGCTTTTTACCTGGAAGGAATTACAGCACGTCGAATCGACATGCTTTGGTTGCTGGATGCAGCAGCCGACCTCGATATTATTTAATGAGCAGTAATTCTCAGGCTTGCAGTGGAACTTACAGGTTTCAACAGTGCAGCCAATCGCCCTGTTTTCGTTTTCTTTATCCCTTTTCATTGTTTTTCTCCTGTCTGTATTGATATTTGCGGATAGCCGCAATATTATTTTCTTACTGAACGCGTTATTTATGGGGTGTAATAATTGGGCGAATACCATCTGAAAAAGTGTTTGGATTTATTTGAAAGAGAAACGCCTTTAAAGCGCCGTGACTGCGGAAAATATTGCTCCTCCTCGTGCTGCGTCGGCTCCGCGGACGATTTGGTGTTTCTGTTTCCGGGTGAAAAAGAGCTTCTCTCTTCAAAAAACTTTAAATTTATACACACGGACGCAAATTACGGTTTTGACGCCCTTTTTTGCGGCGGTACGTGCGAAAGAAAGGACAGACCGCTCGGGTGCAGAATGTTTCCTCTTTTCCCTCTTGCCGCAAATATCGGAGAAAAAACAAAAATAACCGTCGTATACGACCCTCGCGCACTGAAAATCTGTCCGTTGTCAAAAAATATGGGAGCAATTTCAAGAAGTTTTATCAAAGCGGTTAAAAGAGCGGGCGAGTATATGCTTTTGGACAGCGATTTATGCGATTATCTGCTCAAACTGTCGGACGAACTGAGAGAATATGCTCTTTTAGCATATAAATTAGATATTAATTGAAATAAAATTAGAAAATGTTTACAGAATGTTCATATAAACACACAATCACTACAATAATTCGAAAGTATATATATAAATGACATTGGTTGCTCGTTTCATTTCATTTTCTCTTTCCAAGACTGCGCTCCGACTACAGCCGGAGCGTTGTCTTTTTAAACTTAAAATATATCTTGACAAACCGGAGTATACTGTGGTATATTGTTGGCTGTAAAGGTTATGCTCTTTACAAATACGTCAGATGGCGGGGATTATTGTGGCGAAAAATTTGGAAGTTACTTTACTGCTTGATTTTTACGGCGATATGCTTACCGATAATCAGCGTAATTTTTTGGAATATTATTATAACGACGATCTTTCGCTTTCTGAAATTGCCCAGAATGAGGGGATTACCCGTCAGGGCGTGCGCGACGCGGTAAAACGGGCAGAAAACCAGCTTTTTGAAATGGAAAACAGGCTCGGTCTCGCGAAAAGGTTTCAGCAGGTACGAAGCGGGCTTACGGAAATAGTCGAATGTGCCAACGATATCAATGATTTTAATATGCGCAACTCGCTTTCCCGTGAGGTAAACGACGCCGTCATCCGAATAAGGTCGATAGCTTCGTCGCTTGTTGAATAAAAGGAGTAATTATGGCGTTTGAAGGATTGTCCGAGCGAATTGAGGCGGCTTTTAAAAAATTAAAGAGCAAAGGCAGTCTTAACGAGCAGGACGTCAAAGAGGCGATGCGCGAGGTAAGGCTCGCCCTGCTTGAAGCCGACGTCAACTATAAGGTCGCCAAAGATTTTACGAACACCGTCGCCGAGCGGGCAATAGGCGAAAAGGTTATGGAAAGCCTTACCCCCGCGCAGATGGTCATAAAGATAGTCAATGAAGAGCTTACAGCCCTGATGGGAGGAACGAATTCAAGGCTTTCGAGCGCTGCGCATCCGCCCACTGTCGTTATGATGTGCGGTCTGCAAGGTTCGGGTAAAACCACGCACTGCGCGAAAATCGCTCTGAAACTGAAAAAGCAGGGGAACAGACCGCTTCTTGCGGCGTGTGACATATACCGTCCCGCAGCTATAAAACAGCTTCAGGTAATAGGCGGGCAGGCGGGCGTTCCCGTTTTTGAAATGGGAGCTGAAAATCCCGTAACTATTGCAAGGGAAGCCGTTAAGCTCGCTAAAGAGCAGGGTTATGATTATGTGTTCCTTGATACCGCCGGACGGCTCCATATCGACGAGGAGCTGATGAACGAGTTAAAAGACATTAAGTCGCAGGTTAAGCCGCATGAAATTCTTCTTGTGGTGGACGCTATGACAGGTCAGGACGCCGTTACGGTAGCGTCCGCGTTTGACGAGGCTCTCGGGATAGACGGACTTGTATTAACGAAGCTTGACGGCGACACGAGAGGCGGCGCGGCGCTTTCCGCGAGGGCGGTCACGGGCAAGCCGATTAAGTTCGCGGGAATAGGTGAAAAGCTTGAGGACCTCGATGTTTTCCATCCCGACCGTATGGCTTCGCGTATTCTCGGTATGGGCGATGTGCTTTCCTTTATTGAAAAGGCGGAAACGTCTTTAAATGAAAAAAAGGCCGAGGAGCTTGAAAGGAAATTAAATCAAAACAAGCTTGATTTTAACGACCTTTTGGAACAGTTTCAGGAAATGAAAAAGATGGGTTCTATGAAGGACTTCCTGTCATTGCTTCCCGGAGTGGGTAAAAAGATTAAGGACGTTGATATCGACGACAGGCAGATAGACAGGACGCAGGCAATTATCCTGTCAATGACGAAGAAGGAGCGCTCAAATCCGGATATCATAAACCCGTCGCGCAAAAAGCGGATTGCGGCGGGCTGCGGGATGAAGGTAGAGGATGTCAACCGGCTGCTTAACCAGTACCGTCAGATGCAGAAAATGTATAAGCAGTTTTACGGCAAGGGGAGCCGGAAAAAAATGCGCCGTATGCAAGGCGGCATGGGCAATATGGGGAATTTCGGCGGTTTCCCGATGTAAATTCAGGTATAAAGCATTATATAAAATCACAGTATATTTTGGAGGAATATTTTATGGCAGTCAAAATCCGTTTGCGCCGCATGGGCGCGAAGAAAGCCCCTTTTTATCGCATCGTGGTAGCGGATTCGCGCTATCCCCGTGACGGTAGATTTATTGAGGAGGTAGGCTATTACAACCCTCTTACCGATCCCGTCGAGGTGAAAATCGATGCTGAAAAGGTTGCCAAATGGATTGAGAACGGCGCGCAGCCGACAGACACAGTCAGAGCATTGCTTAAAAAGAACGGCATATTAAAATAATATGCGTTCTTTCTAATAGTAACGGTGAAAGGAGATTGGATTTATGAAAGATTTGCTTACAACAATCGCCAAAGGTTTAGTTACGGATCCGGATGCCGTTGTTGTTACGGAGGATGAGCCGAACGACGAGGGTGTTATCGTATATCATCTTCATGTCGGCGAGGAGGATATGGGCAGGGTAATAGGTAAGCAGGGCAGGATTGCGAAGGCAATCAGGACAGTAATGCGTGCCGCCGCCGTCCGTAAGGAAGTCAAAATCCAGGTTGATATTGACTGATTTTGGGTTTTACCGCCGCCGTAAAATCGGCGGCGAAAGCCCATAACAAAGAACATGCAAAAGGAATATCTTGAAATAGGAAAAATAACGGGAACGCACGGAATACGCGGCGAAATGCGATTTGAGCCGTGGTGTGACGGCGTTCACTTTATTAAAAAGTTTCCTTGCCTGTATTTCGGTTCGGACGGTACGGGCAAGGTTAAGGTGATGTCGTGCAGGGCGCACGGCAAAATTGTGCTGATTTCGCTCGAGGGCGTATGCGGCGTCGAGGACGCCGCCGCCAACAGAAACAGAGTGCTGTATATAAAACGCGCCGATGCCAAGCTGAAAAAAGGCGACTGGTTCGTTCAGGAGCTAAAAGGCTTGCAGGTAGTCGATTTTGACGACAATTCCGTTGTTTACGGCACGCTTACGGACGTATCTCGGACGGGCGCCAATGACGTATGGCATATCGGCAGGGACGGAAAGGAAACGCTGATACCCGCTATAAAGGACGTTGTTAAAAAGGTTGATATTGACGGCGGGAAGGTATATATACGTCCTTTAAGGGGGCTTTTTGATGATAATTGATATTCTTACTCTCTTTCCCGAAATGTGCGAGGCCGTTTTAAATACGAGCGTTATAGGCAGAGCGCGTGAAAAGGGACTCGTAATATTTGAGTGCCACCAGATACGCGATTATACAAAAAACAGGCAAAAGCAGGTGGACGACGCGCCATACGGCGGCGGGGAGGGAATGCTTATGACGGCGCAGCCTATTTTTGACTGTTTTAAAGCCGTCGAAAAGCTTCGGGGCACAAAGCCTCGTTTCATTTATATGACTCCCGCCGGAAAAACGCTGACGCAGCAGCGCGTCAAAGAGCTTTCGGAGTATGAAAACATCGCCGTTCTCTGCGGCAGGTATGAAGGCGTTGACCAAAGGGTTATTGACGTCCTTGTCGACGAGGAGATATCCATAGGCGATTATGTTGTGACGGGCGGCGAAATTCCGGCGTTAATACTGGCGGACGCGGTTTCGAGAATGCTCCCCGGCGTTCTTTCGACGCGGGAGGGCTTTATGAAAGAAAGTCATTTTAATTCATTGCTTGAATATCCTCAGTATACAAAGCCCGCTGTGTGGAATAATATGGAGGTACCTGAGGTTTTAATTTCCGGTCATCACGCGAATATCGAGAAATGGCGCAGAGAACAGTCTTTACGGCTTACGCTGGAAAGACGTCCGGAGCTTTTACAAAGCGCGCCGCTAACGGAAGACGATAAAAGAATTTTAAAAAACCTGAGCAATGCGATTGGTAATAATTGATATTTATCAGCCAGAAAAATTGGTGATATTGCACAAAAGGATGCAAGCCGTTTTAGTTATGTTTAGTATAACGTATAAAATATCCTGAAAAGCGTCGAAGTTGGTATTTTTCAATTGACTTTAAGCCTATAATCAGACTATAATGTATTAGAAATAAAGCGGCATACGCTATCTATATCTTGTGGGTAACTCCCCGCTTTAATATTTTGTGGGAGATATATTGTATGTGTGTTAAAGACGTAATGGTTCAAAATCAAGTGGGGCTTCACGCCCGTCCCGCCACATTTTTTATTCAAAAAGCGAATGAATTTAAGTCCTCAGTATGGGTTGAAAAAGAGGAGCGAAGAGTCAACGCCAAGAGTCTTTTAGGCGTGCTTTCCCTCGGTATTATGGGAGGGACGCAGATACGTATTATCGCCGGCGGAGTCGATGAGGAGCAGGCGGTCGGCGAGCTTGTAAAACTTGTAGAATCCGGCTTTTCTGAATAGGAACTATAAAAACGCACCGCCTCTTCGGCGGTGTATTTTTTATAAAAAGCGGATTTATCCGAACCTTTGCTTCGGCGGAAGGAACAGGCAAATTTATGGAGGACGGCAGAGAAAAATTAAAAAAACTCAAGGCGAAAGCGAACGGGCTTCCCCTTTCGCCGGGCGTATATATTATGAAGAACGCCGCGGGCGAAATCATCTATATAGGAAAAGCGAAATCCCTGAAAAACCGTGTGACGCAGTATTTCAGCCAAAAGGGGCAGGAAATAAAAAAGGTTCAGAAAATGGTTGACAACGTGAAGGACTTTGACTATGTTCTGACCGACAGTGAATTTGAGGCTTTAGTCCTCGAATGCAGCCTTATTAAGCAGCACAGGCCGAAATACAATATACTGCTTAAAGACGACAAGGGATATCATTATATAAAAATAACCGGCGGCGAGTGGAAAAACTTTTTTTTCGTGAACCGCAGGGAGGACGACGGCTGTGAATATTTGGGACCTTACACGAGCGGATTTTTATTTACCGCCTCAGTACACGACGCGAAGAAGATATTCAAGCTGCCTACCTGCTCTAAGGAGTTCCCGAGAGACCTTAAAAAAGGCAGGCCGTGCCTGAATTACTATATAGGGCAGTGTGCCGCGCCCTGTGCCGGTAAAATATCGCAAGGCGATTACAGCAGATGCGTGGACGACGCGATAGCTTTCTTAAAGGGTTCGGACAAATCCGCCGTAAAAGAGATTGAGGCGAAAATGGAGCAAGCCGCCGAGGAGCTTGATTTTGAAAGGGCGGCGGTTTTGCGCGACCGGCTTGCGGCGATTAAAAAGCTGTCGCAAAAGCAGAAGGTGGTGTCGGACGTTCATCCCGAGCAGGACGTTTTCGCACTCGCTTCGGGCGGGGACAAAGCGTGTTTCGCTGTTTTAAGGTTTACGGACGGGCGTTTATGCGATGCCGAGCATTATATTTTCGACGAGCTTTCAGACCCTCCGGCGATGCGTTCCTCGTTTATTTCCGCCTATTATGCTTCAAAGGACAGAATTCCCCCGAGGATAACGGTTGACGGCGTTTTGGGGGACAGGGAGGTTCTTGAGCGGTATTTATCGGATAAAAGAGGCGCGAGGACGCGTATAGCGTTTCCTGTAAGGGGAGAGCAGGCGAAGCTTGCCGAGATGTGCCGCGCTAACGCCTCACAGAAGCTTTCGGAGTATTTTGAAGGCAAGGCGGGTAAGGAGCAGGACGCTCTTTCGGAGATTCAGTCAATGCTTAATTTGCCCGTGCTGCCAAGATATATTGAGGCATATGATATTTCGCATACGGGCGGACAAAACGCCGTGGGCGCAATGGTCGTATTTCGGGACGGTAAACCCTTAAAAAGCGCGTACCGCCGTTTTATGATTAAGAGCTTTGAAGGACAGGACGACTGCCGCGCGCTGTTTGAAGTGCTTGACAGAAGGCTTTCCGAATACGAAAAAGCGGAAAACAAGGCAGAGGGCTTCGGGTTTTTGCCCGACCTTATCCTGCTTGACGGAGGCAAAGCGCAGGTAAGCGCCGTGCGCGCGGCGCTCGTGCGGCACAGCATTGAAATTCCGCTGTTCGGTATGGTAAAGAACTTGAAGCACCGCACGGAGGCCATCGCGGCAGAAGGGTTCAAAGCGGAACTTAGCGTAAAGAGGAGAGCCTTTACATTGGTAACAAACATACAGGACGAGGTTCACCGATACGCGATAACCTATCATAAAAACAAACGCTCAAAAACAACTAAAACCTCGATATTACACGATATACAGGGTATCGGTGAAGCGAGGGCAAGGGCTTTGTTAAAGCACTTTAAGACAATAAAGGCTATCGGCGGCGCAAGCGTCGAGGAACTCAAGAGCGTAAAGGGAATAAGCTTAACATCAGCCGAAAACGTATATAACGCTTTTCATCCGAAGGATTAGAAAAAGAAACAGACGGACGGCATTTTACCGTCCGTCTGCGCTGTAACCGGACTACTTTAAAAAGATTTCAACGACGGGGACGATTTGGTCGGGCTTGACTCGCGGCAGGTTCAGATATACGTCGCCGTCTTTTTCACTGAAACGCACCTCGGACGCGTCGTTCAGAAGCTGGGCGTACTCGATTTTGCCCGCGAGTCCGCGCAGCTTCAGCTCAAACGGCGGGTATTCAAAGATATGCGCGTAAAGCAGCTTCTCGTTCTGTGTGAATTTCACGCCCGAGGTTGACGGGCAGTCCGCCTGAGTGCAGCCGTATATGCTCCTTGAATTGTACTTCATCCATTTTCCGATTTCGGAAAGCGCGTATACCGCGCGGCTGTCAAAGTATCCTCTTGCCGTCGGACCGACGTTGAGGAGCAGGTTTCCGCCGCACGACACCGTGTTTACAAGCATCTGTATAAGAATTTCGGGCGATTTCCAGGACGATTCGTCGCGGTGGTAGCCCCATGAGCCGGAGAACGTCTGGCAGGCTTCCCATACGACAAGATTACCTTCGCTGTCCTTTACCCATTCGTCCGGCTGAACCTGTTCGGGCGTCCAGAGGTCCTGCTCGATTTCTGTACGGTTATCAATAATAATATCAGGATTTATGGCTCTCGCCGCCGCTATCAGCTTTTCGGCCTCCCAGTCGTCCTTGCCCTTGCCCTTCAATCCCCTGTATATGTTATCGGAGTAGGAGAAAT
>CAZQXZ010000054.1:12326-13346 GCA_964597515.1 uncultured Eubacteriales bacterium
CGATTTTTCCGTAATTCGTGAGCAGCTCGGTCACTTGGTCGCGCATATACCGCGCGTATTTTTTCATATCCCTGCCTTCGTTTTGCTCCTCTATATTGCCGTCGTCCCTCTGCGGGTGCATCCCGTCAATCGGAAAATCGGGATGATGCCAGTCTATAAGCGAGTAGTAAAAGCCGACTTTCAGTCCCTCGGCTCTGAACGCTTCGACATATTCCTTTACCAAATCCTTTTTGCACGGTGTGTTCGTGGATTTATAATCCGTAAACTTTGAGTCAAAAAGGCAGAAACCCTCGTGGTGCTTGGACGTCAGCACAACATATTTCATACCGGCGTTTTTGGCGTAAGCAGCCCACTGCTTTGGGTCGTACAAATCGGGGTTGAAATGGTCGAAGTATCTCTGATAAACGTCCTCGGGTATCCTTTCGATATTCTTCACCCATTCGTGGCGGGCAGGGAGCGCGTATAGCCCCCAGTGAATGAACATACCAAATCTGTCGCGCACGAACCACGACGTATCCCCGGGGGTTTTTCTTACGTCATACTGCATTTGCGTTCCTCCTTTTTTTCTTTCTGCAAAAATAATATAACGCCCGCGCCGATAAAGTCAAGGATTATTAAGAACTCTGTAAAAAAGCGCAAAAAAGCGCGTTCACAGCCCCAAAACTATTGCATATAACAATAGAAAGTGATATAATAAACAGTAATTTTATTGGATTGAGTGATTGTGTGAGCAGAAAGAAGTGGATAGTGTCAGGCTGTGACAAGGACGTTGCCGCGCATATAGCGGAAAGCTGCGGTATCGAGCCTTTTACCGCCTATCTTCTCTGCTCGAGGGGGTATACGGACGAGTTTGCCGTGGACTCCTATTTGTATGACGGCGATATTTGTGACCCTTATCTGCTTCCGGATATGGAAAGGGCTGTCGGGGCAGTCAGAGAGGCGATACAGTCAGGCAAGCGCGTCACGGTGTTCGGAGACTACGATGCGGACGGCGTGACCGCGACGGCGCTTTTATATATG
>CAZQXZ010000055.1:0-12932 GCA_964597515.1 uncultured Eubacteriales bacterium
TTATAGGACGGCGTATGGCTGAAATCGAGGACGCCATTATGTTCCATAACTGCCTTGACAACGTGCTTGAATACGCTTCCGACAGGGACTCCGCCAGGCTTCTTCGCAATCTTTGCGCGAAGGAGCGCAAAGGCGAGCTGACGGATAATTTCTGGGGTCATATATTCAATATAGGCGGCGGCGAGGGATGCCGCGCAAGCGCTTTTGAAATGTATTCGCGCTCTATGGGACGCCTCGGCATAAAAAAGCTGTCCGATGTTTTTGACTCCAAGTGGTTTGCCACCAGAAATTTCCACGGGCATTTTTACCTTGATTCCGATAAACTAAACGACATTTTAGAGTTTCGCACAGATACGATGGAGTACTTCTACGATACGTTTCCCAAAGCGCTCGGGGGTCTGGCGACTGCCGTTAAAATTATTACAAAATTACCGGGCGGAAAAAAGCTTGTAGCACTTATTATGAAAAAGCGATTTATAAAAAACGCGCGTTCCGAACACGGCACCGTTCGGTATATAGAGGAGAATATGGACAGTCATATAGCTGCTTACTGGGGCTCCAAAAAAGCGTGGGACGAAATACCTCCCCTCGACGAATTCACGCATTTCACCGATTGGGAAAACGTCGTCCATATCGACCACGGTTATGACGAAAGCAAGCCGGAAAGCGAGCTTGCGCTCTCCGACTTGAAGGGCGCGGCGGCTTTCCGCGGCGGCGAATGCCTTTCAAATTCAATGGAAACGGGCAATTGGAGAGAAAAGCTGCGTTTTCGCTGCGGCTTCGGGCACGAATTTGACGCGAGTGCGCGCCTTGTGCTTGAGGGTGGGCATTGGTGTCCGGTCTGTGAACGCGAGAGCTGGAACTACTATGAGCGCGCGAAAATCGACCCGTTTTTTGCCCAGGTCTGGACGCCGCTGCATCCCGCGGACGAACAATTCCGATGTTACCCAAAAGAAGTTTCCGAGCTTGATGCGGCGGATATGTGAATTCCCGCTTTTGTTCACGGCTGTACCCCGGCGCAGCGATAACTATTATACGAAATCACCCGTCGCCTTATGACGGGTGATTATGCGTTAGCGCTTATATATCGCTGTTTTCGATGGCGGTTATCTGGGAAATCCTCCTGATATGCCTTTCCCCGCCCTCAAAATCAGTACTCAGGAAAAGCTCGACAAGCTCGCACGCAAGCCCGCCGCCGACAACTCTCGCTCCGAGGCAAAGCGCGTTGGCATCGTTGTGCAGCCTTGTATATTTCGCGCTGAAACAGTCAGAACAGCTTGCGGCGCGTATGCCCTTTATCTTGTTGGCGGCAATAGAGATGCCTACGCCCGTGCCGCAAAAGAGAACGGCGCGCTCGGCTTCTCCCGAAAGCACCTTGGCGCAGGCTTTTTTTGCGAAATCGGCGTAGTCGCACGACTCCTCCGAAAAAGCGCCGCAGTCCTCGTATTCAATCCCCTTTTGCCCGAGATAATCTCTTATAATCTCTTTGAGAGCAAAACCCGCGTGGTCTGACCCTAAAACAACCTTATACATAGTCTTTCCTCCGTTATTTATTTTTTTTAAGATTTTGCTGTGCTTGCGATTCGCGAAGATATACGGGGAGAAGGCTGCGAGGCAAAACGGCTTCCCCCTTTTGAAGTTTTTCAAAAGCTAAAAGCGCCACGCTGTCAGCTTTTTGATATCTGATTTGTTCAGGCGCTATTTTCGTGTTTTTAAGTCTGTACCCAACGGTTTTATAACAAAGCTCTGCTGCGTCGCCTATGAAATAAATCGGTAATTCTGCTATTTTTAGTTTTTTATATAACTCCTCAATCGAGATAGCCTCATCCTCGCAAAGCCTTGACAGCCCGTTGCTTTCACATTTGAAACTCGCGTGGTAAACCTGCCCGCGGCGGGCGTCCATAACGCTTACGGCGATACAGTCAAATCCTTTTAACGGATACGCGATAGCTTCAAGAGTGGACACAGCCACGCACGGCTTATTTTCCGGCTGCGCCATCCCCTTTACTGCGGCGACACCTATCCTTACGCCCGTAAATGAGCCGGGACCCGCGCTTACGGCAAAAGCGTCTATATCGCCGGTAGTAAGACCTGTGATTTTAAGAGCGTTTTGCACCGTGGGCATTAGAGTAACGCTGTGCGTGAAGCCCGTGTGCGAGTATAAAAGCGCGAGTATTTTACCGTCCTCAACGATTGAGACGCTGGCGGTTTTCGCGCTGCTGTCAATCCCAAGAATTTTCATAATATTCATCTCCGATAAGGGTTAATACCCTCTCGCCGTCCGTTTTGCCGCGCTGAATGTTTACGCGTACTGCATCCGGCGGCAACAGCGTTTCAATATTTTCGCTCCACTCTATACACAGCGCTGCGTTTGTTTCAAGATAATCAAAGAAGCCTGTGGAGCAAAGGTCGTAATATGTTTCTACTCTGTACATATCAAAATGATAAAGAGGGATTTCACCGTCGTGCTCGTGAACAAGCGCGAAGGTGGGACTGCTTATCTCGGCGTCAAGCCCCATCCCCTTTGCTATTCCTGCGGCGAATACGGTTTTACCCATTCCAAGACCGCCGAAAAGAGCGATAACCTCTTTACCCCTTATTCTTTCGCCGAGCTTTCGCGCAAGCTCGACCGTCTGTTCCGGTGATGACGAAATTGCCGTTCGCATTTTAACTCCTTTAATAAAACTTCGTTTTGACTATTGAAAAAAACTGCCGGCGCCTGTATAATTAATTAAATGTAAGGCGGTGATGGAGATGGGAAGATTTATTTCAGCGGCAAAAGGCTATTTTGCCGGGTTAGATAAGCTGTTTTTGCTTCTTGTCGCCTCTGCGTCGGCTTTTGGCGCGCTGATGGTTTTCAGCGCCACAAGGTTTACTCTGACGGACGGTATGATTATCTCGCGCGACTTCAAGTTTATGGTGATAGCCGCCGTGCTCGGTCTTTTTTTTGCGCTCGTTATATCGGTTATAGATTACGAATGGATAGGCAAGCTCTGGCCGTTTATAGGCGTGTTCTGCGTGCTGTTAATGCTCTTCACGCGCAAATTCGGCGTTGCGCCCGACGCGCGGCTTGACGCGAAAAGCTGGATAGATTTAGGCGGCTTTTTCTTTCAGTCCTCAGAGCTTGTTAAAATAGGTTTTATTATAACTTACTCAATGCATATAGAGCTTGTCAAGGACAGGTTAAATCAGGTTCAGAGCGTCGTTTTCCTTGGCGTTCACGCCGCAGCCGCCGCCGGACTTGTCATACTTTGCGGCGATTTAGGCTCCGCGGTCATTTTCTTTTTAATAGCGGTAGGAATGCTGTTTTTCGCCGGATTGCATTGGGGTTATTTTGCGGGGGGCGGCGCTGTCACGGCCGCCGCCGCTCCGCTTATCTGGCTTTATCTGTTAGGGGATTTCCAAAAAAACCGTTTTCTCGCCCTTATTCATCCCGAGCTTTATCCCGACGAAATATACCAACAGGAAAAAGGAGTGACGGCGCTCGGCTCCGGCGGATTTTTCGGTCAAGGTTTGTTCCGTGGGGTCTATACGCAAAACGGTATTGTCCCCGAGGCGGAAAATGATATGATATTCAGCGTCATCGGCGAGGAGCTTGGTTTTTTCGGCTGTGTTGCGGCGCTTTTGCTGCTCGCTCTCGTGGTCGCCAAGATAATGAAAACAGGCAAAAACGCCCGTGACTTTTCGGCGCGACTTATGTGTTACGGCGTTGCCGTTATGATTGTATCTCAGGTTGTAATAAACATCGGAATGTGCTTAAAATTACTTCCGGTCATAGGTATCACGCTTCCGTTTTTCAGCGCGGGCGGTTCAAGCACTTTGTGTTTATACATAGGGTTAGGGCTAATTTTAAGCATTTACAGGTATAACAGGAAGCAAAATATGATAGATTTTAGCCTGAGCAACATTCACACTCCGTTTGCGGAGTACAGATAATATTATTTTATACAGATATTTTATTATGGCAGGCTTATTTCAAATAGTTTGCCATTAATTTTTTTGTTCCGTTTTCAAACGCAACTTCAAGCAGCGTGTCGTTCCCCATCGGTGTAACGGTTAAAATCATACCCTCGCCGAAAGCCTTGTGGGTTATGGAGTCGCCGGGCTTATAAACCCCGGGCGGCTTTGACGGCTGTTTGGAAAGATTGGGTGTTTTGGTAAAACCGCGCCGTTCACTGTTAAACGGGGCGCTTTTAGCGGCGGGTCTGACCGGCGCGTAATCGGTATCCGGCGTATCAAACATACTGTCGCCAAGTCCGCCGAACCTGAATGTGGCAGGTCTCTGACCGATATTACTCTGTGTAAGTTCAACGGGTATTTCCTCTAAAAATCGCGAGGGCTTTGTATAGGACGTAGAACCGTAAATCATCCGTGACTGCGCGTTTGTGATATACAGTTTTTCCTTTGCCCTTGTGATGCCGACATACGCTAAGCGCCTCTCCTCCTCAAGCTCTTCCGGATAGTACATAACCTGAGTCCTCGGAAACAAGCCCTCCTCTACCCCCGCCATAAATACGCAAGGGAATTCAAGCCCTTTGGCTGAGTGCAGCGTCATCATTACAACGGCTTCGTTTTCCTCGTTATAATTGTCTATATCCGTAAGGAGCGCCACCTCCTCTAAAAAGCCCGTAAGCGTTGCGTCCGCGTTGCCTTCAAAATATCTGACAAGGTTGCTCATCAGCTCCATAAGGTTAGCCTTTCGCTCATCCTGCGTTTGCTTATCAAGCGCGAGAAATTCTATATAGCCCGTTTCCTCCAAAAGATGATTGTAGAAATCGGCAATACCCATTTTTTCATTAGCCAGTATAAGCCGCTCTATCAAAGAGGCGAATTCCTTTAATTTTGAAGCGGTTCTTGACAGCATCGGATATTCGTCCGCTCGGGATATAACCTCAAAAAAACTTATCCCGAGACTGTCCGCGATTTGGACTACCGCATTTACAGAGGCGTCACCGATACCTCTTTTTGGCTCGTTAATAATTCTGCGTATGCGCGCCGCGTCCGAGGTGTTGACGATTACGGACATATACGCGAGAATATCCCTTATCTCTTTGCGCTCATAAAAGCGGTGTCCGCCTATCACTCTGTACGGTATGCCGTTGTATACAAAGGAGCGCTCTATACTATTCGATTGGGCGTTAGTCCTGTACAGCACGGCGAAATCCATAAAATGCGCGCCCAACGCGACTTTATTCAGTATCTCATTGGAAATATACCTGCCCTCGTCAAGCTCGTCCGAGGTCAGGCGCACCGTTATTTTTTCGCCTCCCGATTTTTTTGTCCACAGGTTTTTTCCCTTTCTTTCCCTGTTGTTTCCGATAACCGCATTGGCGGCGTCAAGAATAACCGAGGTTGAGCGGTAGTTCTGCTCAAGTCTGATAATCTTAGCGTTTTTAAACCGGCTCTCAAAGCTGAGTATGTTTTCGATAGTGGCTCCCCTAAATTTGTAGATGCTTTGGTCGTCGTCTCCGACGACGCATATATTTTTATGCAAATCGCTTAGCAGAGAGGTCAGGACGTATTGCGCATGGTTAGTATCCTGATACTCGTCAACCATTACATGGGTAAAGCGTTTTTGATAGTATTCGAGAACGTCGGAGTTTTCTGAAAAAAGCTTTACGGCGTTTACAATAATATCGTCAAAATCCATAGCGTCCGCGTTTTTCAGAAGCTCCTGATATTTATAATAGGCTTCGGAGACAGCCTCCTTTACCTTGTCGCCGCTTGCCGTATCCGCGTAATCCTTAGGAGAGCAAAGCAGATCCTTTGCCCTGCCTATTTCCGATAATATAAGCTTTAACGGAACGCGCGCGTCGTCAATCCCGAGTATGTTCTGTACCTCTTTCATAATACGCTTGGAATCGTCTGCGTCATAAATGGTAAAATTCTTTGAAAAGCCGAGTTTCTCACCGTCGCGCCTTAAAAAACGCACGCAGGCGGAATGAAAGGTGCTTGCCCAAACGTCTTTTCCGTCGTCACCGAGCATATGTTCAAGCCGTCTTTTCAACTCGTCAGCCGCTTTGTTTGTAAACGTTATCGCCAGTATCCTCCAAGGCGCCGGAGCGTCCACTTTTAAGAGCGGCTCCAAATCGAAGGAGGGACTTCCGCCGCTTTTAACCAGCGTATTAAGCTCGTCAAAATCTCTTGCGGCAGGCTCGCGGTATGTATAATCCGAGGTGTAAGCGTCCCCGTATTTTATAATATAAGCTATTCGGTTGACGAGTACGGTCGTCTTGCCGGTTCCTGCGCCCGCCAAAACAAGAAGCGGTCCGTTTACTGTAAAAACCGCTTCTCTTTGAGCGCTGTTCATCCTGCTGAAATCGCGTTCTATAAGCTTTTTTCTCAAATCAATAAATCTGCTCATCTTATATAAACTCCGAAATCAACTGTTTTTCATAACGACGATTTCAACTACGTCGGCGGCGTGCTCGCACGCGTCATAGCAGTGTTCGAAACGCCTGTAAATATCAGACCATATAAGCGTGTCCACAGGCGGGACATTGTCTGAAAACAACCTTCTCGTGCTGTCCTCATAAATTTTATCCCCCTCGCTTTCAAGCCTGTTTATCTCAATAATCATATTTTTAATCTTATCCGATTTTTTATAATCCCTGAACTCCTTCATCAACGCTTCAAGCTTCTCACTCATCAGCACAATATGCGCGGTATGCCTGTCCGTATCGCTCCTTAACACTGTGACGTTATACATATAGATTTTACGAAAAACATCCTCAATACAGTCCGTAACATTATCAAGCTCAGAACCGAGAGCTATTAAATCCTCTCTCTCGATAGGTGGAAGAAATTCCTTTACGAGCTTTTCCATCATATCGTGCTTAACTCCGTCCGCATCATGCTCGATTTTATGGAGCCTGTCAAGCGCTTCCTTAACTTTGTAGGGGTCAAAATTATCAAACGAGTCAACAAGCTCTTTTGCTATTTTAACGCAAAGACCAGCGGCGTTTACCATCATTTCAAAATAATCGTTTCCTTTTTTCATCCTTCATTTCCTTTCGGTATCAGAATATATATATAAACAGTTTGGCAACGAGATATCCTATAAAGCCGCAACCCGGGAAGGTTAAAACCCACGTAAGCACCATTTCCTTTACGACGCTCCAATTGACTGCCTTTATTCTTCTTGACGCCGCGACACCCATCATTGAAGTGGTTTTTGTATGCGTAGTGCTGACGGGCAGACCCGTAAGCGAGGATAAAAGCAGACAGAAAGCGCTCGCAAGGTCTGCCGAGAAGCCTTGGTATTTTTCAAGCTTGACCATATCCATACCCACGGCCTTTATTATACGGTACCCGCCTATTGAAGTGCCTAACGCCATTACGAGTGAGCAAACTATCATAAGCCACAGAGGGATTGAAAAGGAGGGTATATCCGCCTCCCCTTTGGAGAGAAACAATCCTAACAGAAATACCCCTATGAACTTTTGCCCATCCTGCGCGCCGTGCATAAACGCCATCGCCGCGCCGCCGAAAATCTGCGCGTTCTTAAAAAAACCGGCGGTTTTTCTGCGGTCTTTGCTCTTAAACAGCAATTCAGTTATACGCACGGTAACAAATCCCGAGAAAAAGCCGAGAACGGTAGAAAGCAGCAGGCCGTACAAAACCTTTATCCACTCCGAACTCTGAATACCGCTGAAACTGTTTTGCAGCGCAATTGCCGCTCCCGAAACGCCGGCTATGAGCGCGTGGCTTTCGCTGGTCGGTATACCGAATTTCCACGCCGCGGTTGCCCAGATAACTATCGCGAGCATAGCGGCGCAAAGGGCGATAAGAGCGGTACGCGGATTGCCGCCGAAATCGGCTATATTATAAATAGTCTGGGCGACTTGCGAATTGAGCGCAGACATTATCAAAACGCCTAAAAAATTGAAAACAGCCGCCATAGCGATAGCGGTTCTCGGCCGTATCGCACGGGTCGAAACGCATGTGGCTATAGCGTTTGGAGCGTCAGTCCACCCGTTTACGAGTACGACGCCTAATGTCAAAGCCACCGTAATCGCCAGCGACGGATTACCAGTCAGAAGCGATAAAAATTCTGAAAATGTTATTGTATTCATTATTACCTCTGTAAATGAAAGATGTTTCCGCCGTTTGAGTCTATGCCTGTTATTAGGGGCATATCCTTTACAAAAAGCCGTTTTACCGCTTCGCATCCAAGGTCTTCATACGCGATTATTTCACACGACTCGATATGTCTGCAATAAAGCGCGCCCGCGCCGCCGAGAGCGCATAAATAAACGGCGCCGTTTTTAATTATCGCCTTCGCAACGCTTGCGCTGCGTTCGCCCTTTCCTATCATCGCGCACAGACCGTTTTCAAGAAGATAAGGCGTGTATGCGTCCATACGCCCCGATGTGGTAGGTCCCGCGCTTCCGACGGCAAGTCCGTTTTTGGCGGGAGTGGGACCGGTATAATAAATAATCGCGTCGTTTAACGGAAAAGGCGGCTGCTCACCGTTTTTAAGCGATGCGACTATTCTTTTATGAGCGGCGTCACGGGCTGTATAGACGGTTCCCGTAAGGAGAACCCTATCCCCCGCCCTTAAGCTTTTTGCCGCCTCGCGTATAGTTTGCGAAGAAATTCTCGTTTCACTCATACCTGACCAAAAAGATAGACGGAGCCGGAGTCGCCGTCTGTGCCGGATTTATCGGAAGACGGCTGATTTTGCTCCGCAGCGGGACGGTTGTGCACAAGCTCGTTTGCGGTTTTTCCCATATCGTCAACAAGCGAGCGGATTTTTGACTCCAATTCGGCTAAGGCCTTGTTGAATACGGCGGCAAGCTCGCTTATATTGCCCGAAAGAGCGCTGATTTTTCCCGCCGTTTTCGTAATGGCTTCCCCTGTCTCCCTGTTTATGCCGGAAACCTTGTCGTTCGCCTCGTTGACAAGTCTTTCGGAATAAAGCCTTGCGTCGAGCATAGCCGCGCCAAGCTGCAGCTCGACGGCTCTCAGCTTTTCGCAGTCCGCGGCAAGCTTTTCCTTTTCCAATTCCAGAGCGCTTAATTTTTGGAGGTTCGCGTCGTTTTCTTTTTCAAGCCCGCTAAGCTTTAATTTTTCCTCGTCAAGCTGTGCGGCTAACACAGCCGCTTCGGCGGCCTTGGCTTCAAGCTCCGATACGCGTTTCAAAAACAGGGCGGCGTCATTGCTTGCGTCAAAATATTTTTGCTGTAAATCCGCCTTTTCGGCGTTTAACGCCGCAAGATATTCCATTACATCCTGCTTTTTAAATCCTCCGAAAACCGAATTTCTGAAAACATAGTCCTTATCCAAAACATAACCCCCATTCCGATTAAGTATAGCAGATTTTTCTTTCTAAAACAACAATTTTTTGTCATTTAAATTTGCTTTTTTGCTCTTACCGCTTTATACTTAATATAAAAAAGATTAAAGAGAGGGTAAATGTCTATGACTAAAAAAATAATCAGTCGCGCCGCTGTGGCAACAGGGGTTTTCGGCGCCGTCTGTTTAACCGCTCAAGCCGTTTTGATTTCGCAGGTGCTCGGCAGAACCGTTTTCGATAGGGCGCACAAAAGAAATGAAAACGCAATGGAAAATGAAAGCGCAGACCCGCACGATATTATCAGACGGGAAAAAGACGGTTGGTATAAATCGATAAATCCCGAAAGCGTCTCTATAAATAACCGCGAGGGGAAGCGCATACACGCAAAAATTATTCCGTCCACAAGTGAAACGCCCGTTTGGGTCGTTTGCGTACACGGCTATACGAGCGAGCCCTCCGGTATGGCTGCATACGCATATGAGTTTAATAAAATGGGCTATAATCTCCTGCTGCCGGATATGAGGGGTCACGCGGACAGCGAGCATAAACATATAAGTATGGGCTGGCTTGACAGGCTTGATATTATCGACTGGATTTTTTATCTGATAGAAAAAGAACCTGACGCCAAAATAATTCTCCACGGCGTTTCAATGGGCGGCGCGGCGGTTATGATGGTCACAGGCGAGAATTTGCCGTTCAACGTCAAATGCGCCGTTGAGGACTGCGGGTATTCAAGCGTTTGGGAGCAGTTTTCAGACGTGCTGAAAAATACCTATAAGGTGCCGAAAGCGCCCGGAAGCGCCGTTTTATTCGGTATGTCCAAATTAGCGGACAAAATTATAGGGTTTGATTTCAAAAAGGCGTCAAGCGTGGAACAGCTTAAAAAATCCAAAACGCCTACGCTGTTTATTCACGGCACAAGCGACACGTTTGTACCGTTTAGTATGCTCGGCACGCTTTACGAAGCGGCGGCGTGCGAAAAGCAGAAGCTCATCATTGAAGGCGCCGAACACGCGAACGCACACCTTGTGAACCCCGAGTTATATTGGGACACGGTCAGGGAATTTATTCAGAAATACATATAAATAACGAATATGTATTTTACGCGGATTATGTAATGACAGCATAATTCGCGTTTTTGTTTGACCGGTAAAATGAATTTTTCTACTAATGGTTGAATTATGTTCAAATAATGCGTTATTGTATAAGAGAGAGAAACCTCATATTATAAAAGTACAACGGCCGTCGAATTTTGTAAAAGGAGTTATATACTATGATTATCAGTTTAGGGGATACAATAAAGCGCCTGCGGCGCGAGCGCGAAATGACTCAGGAAACGCTTGCGGATTTTTTAGGGGTATCGTTTCAGGCGGTAAGCAAATGGGAGCGCGGCGAAACGTATCCCGATATTACGGCGCTCCCGTCGATAGCGTCCTTTTTCAATGTGAGCGTGGATACCCTTCTCGGTGTGGACAGTGCAAAACAGGAGGAAAAGATACAGGAATACATTGATTTTTATTACCGTGAGTGGCAAAACGGAGATTTTAATAAAATCCTTGAGGCTATGAAAACCGCGATAAATGAGTTTCCGGGCGAATTTCGACTGCTCAGCCGCTATATGAATACTTTAATTGTACTCAAAAACACAACGGACAGCGGCGCGCTCTCCATACTGGGCGAGGTGCGCGAGCTCTACAATACGATTGACAGCCACTGCACGGACGACAGTATCCGTATCTGGGCGAAAAAGCTTATTTGCACGGTTTACAAGCGGCTGAGCGCCGTTGAAAACAGCGGGGTGACGATTGAGGATATGGAAGCAATCCTCAATAAAATGCCGCTGATGCAAAACAGCCGCGATTATACAGCCACTTATCTGCATCCTACCGGAGATAAACACGACGAAGCCTGTAAGGAAGCGATTTGTGAGCTGCTCTATCTGTTAAACGGCGCTGTCGTAAACGGATTTTACTATACCGAGAACACAGATAGGGAGAAGAAAATCGCCGCCGCTAAAGCCGTGCTTGCGGCATATGAAGCGTTCTATCCTGACGGCGACTACGGAAAAAACTACAGGCACGTGATATACAATCACGGACACATTGCCGACTGGTATTTTACGTTAGGTAAAACCGAACAGTCACTTTTTCATCTGCGAAAAAGCGCCGAGCTTGCCGCCCGCTTTGACTCGCTGCCCGAAACGGTAACGCACTCCTCGCCTCTTTTAAGTGGATTTGAAATTGAAAAAAGCAAAATTCCTACGGCAAGCGGACCTAAGATGCGCGAGCGGGTAAAGGAATTGATTGGAAGATATTCATATACCGAGTCATTTAAGAGCAGCGCCGAGTTTAAGGAAATATTAGAAATCCTCGGCTGACAGAGCGCGTAAAAAAGGAGCTGTATCTAAACCGCTTAGATACAGCCCTTTTTATATTTCTCCATAGATTATAAAAGTGTTTACATTAAATTATTTGAATCTAACTGCGTTAGTGAAAATAAACGCTTCATCCGAATTACACTTGAATTGCTCAATTTGCTCTTGTGTTGCGAAGGTGTAAAATATGCAATTATAAATCGTGCACCCATAGTTTTCGTGATAAACACCTAATCCCATTGAAGCAAACCTTGGTTTTAGCTCTTCAATTTGTTCAAAATAGGTTTTTTCTTCGGCTTCTCTTATTTTTTGCGCTATTGCTTTAGCCTCTGCATTTTTGCCTTGTGCCGCTAAAGCCTTGACCTCATCATTCCATTCTGTAATAGCCTTTCCCTCAATTAAAATATCCTTTTTTGCCATTGGTGTGAAATCGACCATAACAGCATATATGGTGTTTTTTTTGCCTGAAGCAAACGAGCTTTTTAATTCGGGAGTTATCAATATTTTTCCTAAAGCTACGCTTATGCCTGTAGAATTGTTTCCTTTCAAAGCGGAACCGTTGCCCCAAACGACATTTGCGTCCTGCTGCCACTGTGATAAGCTTAGCAATGAAAGATTTGGAAGACTGTTATTATTTTGCGATTGTGTTGTATCTGTCTTTATATTGCTTGAGCTTGTATCATTGCTGCTTGCTTGCTGATTGACAGTTTCACTTTGGGATGTAAAATCCTTATCTCCGGCATCGCTTGAATCTGTAATTTGTGCATCTAAATCAAACAGACCGCTATTCCAAGCGCCGAAGCCGATAACGGCAATAAGGCACACACAACAAAGAGATGTTATAGTTAGAGCAACAGCTCTTTTTTTGCGCTTTTGTTCCACCTTATATTCATCGATACGATGAAAAACATCTGTTGCCATTTCTTTATAATTCTTAATAAACAAAGCCCTCCATTTCAAGCTGTAATTTTAGTGATTTACGGGCGCGATATACAAGGGTTTCTATATTATGTATGCTCTTATTCATCACCATTGCAGTTTCTTTGTTGCTGAATTCTTCAAAATATGTAAGCCATAGCACTTGGTGATATTCAGGCTTAAGCTTTTGAAGAGAACGATGAACAATTATTTTTTGTTCTTCCTGCAAATATGACAATTCAAGACCTTGCTCGGCACTTTCAACCTCTGAACAGTCATCAATAGAAATCACATTTATTTTTGCGCTTCGTCTTAAATAATCAATCGTAATATTTCTGCCGA
>CAZQXZ010000056.1:0-12680 GCA_964597515.1 uncultured Eubacteriales bacterium
CGCCCAGCGTCGCCGCCGTTGTTACATTGTCGTCGATCTTACAGGTGAATGTGTTGGGAAAATATTATTTGACGAAACGCGCCTGCGAGGGAATCCTCCTCAGAGCTGCTTCCCGCGGGAAACAACTGCCGGAGGTTCTGCGGCTGGCTCTGGAAGCCCAGTCACTGTCTTAAATGACCAAGGCGGCTCGTTCATGGACTTATCCGAAAATATAACGGGGACGCTCCGCTCGCAGGAACACGGGCATCAGCCGATTGTGTTCGAGCCGGGTGCGGCATCCAGAGTCGGCGGCCATTGTTGGCAAGACGAACCCACCGGTGCGCTCCGTGCTGATATGGGCGACAACCAACTGGCAGTGGCAATCGAAAATCATCCCACCGATTCAAGAATTAAGATTGATAAAAGCGGCACGGTGCAAACTCTCACAGAGCGTATGGGAACGGGCGGCGGTAATGTCCCTCTCGTCATGAACGAAAGGCAGTACGCCTTAACGGTTGGCGAGGACGTGGCGAACACCCTCACCAGCACAGACTTCAAAGGGACACAATGTGTGTTTGAACCGAAAACCCTAAAAATCCGCTCCGGCTGTGAGGGTGGCGGCAAGGGTGCGCTTGTGCAGGATAATAAATCAGCCACGCTCTCCACGAGCAACGACCAGACCGTATTTGTGCCGAAGGTCTATGGTATCTGTTCTTACAGCAGTAATTCCATGTTGTCTTCCAATCCCCACAGCGGGATATATGAAGCGGAAACAGCAAGAACACTTGACACTTCCGTTCCCGATCCAAATAAGAACGCCGGCGGTATGGCGGTCGTTGCACTGGAGGGCAACGGTGCGCGCCCCTCCCATCGCGGCGACGGGTTTTCCGAAGAGGATGTCGCCTACACGCTGAATTCTGTGGAACGCCATGCGGTAAGTTACGGGATCGATCGGGCGGCTTTTAACCAAGGAAAAAACGCGCTGTATACACCGCAGTTCACGGAGGAAAGCGTGACCACGCTCACCGCCCGCGGGCCTTCGGCTGTCTGCTCTCAATATATCGTCCGGCGCCTCACACCGACTGAGTGTGCCTTGCTCCAAGGCTTCCCGCCAAACTGGTGTATGGGACTTGAAACAGCAGAGCCAACCGAAGAAGATATATCTTTCTGGACGGAGGTTTGGGAAACCCACCGAAGCATTGTAGGGACGTCCACCAAACCCAAAAGCAGAAATCAAATTGTTAAGTGGCTGCAGAATCCACACTCCGATGCCGCCGAATACAAGATGTGGGGCAACGGCGTGGCTTTGCCATGTGTAGTTTTTGTCCTCGGCGGGATTGTGTTATACACACAATAATATTGGGCTGTTTTTCTTTGATATTCGGTGCATTTATTATCACATAATCGCTTGCTATTTACAGCGTTTAGAGTGATATATGTAATGCGCAGGGACAACAAACCCTGCAATATCAAGGAAAACGGAGGAAATGAACATGAAACTTTCTTACAATGTAACAGGAAGCGAACGCAAATCACTGATCGCTACCATCAGCCAAGAGTTGAACGCCCCAACAAAGTACCTCGGAGCGCCGACTTTCGCCTACGAAGTCGGCGGCTACCACATCGACAGGGTTGGTACGCTTACGGGAGAGGATAACCTCGATCTCGAAGCCGCCCTCCACATTGCGGGCTTTGATGCCGACGGCGACACCCGCGAGTACGACGAACCCGATACCTACGAAAGCGGACTCGGCGGTATGGGCGCACTTCCCACGCCGGAGGAACTTGAAGCCGAAGCCTACGCCGAGCTGGAAATGAAACGCATGGCGGTCGAGGCACAGAACGTCCCCGACCACTCCAACAGAGGTCAGTACGGCGGCGACGAAATCCCCGAAGACTGGGCGGATGGGATGACCGAGGAAGAAGAACTGGGGCTTGGACGGCAGCGCCGCGAGAGCTTTCAAGGCGAAAACGGCATGAGGTCTGACGACTGCCCCGACACCAAAAGCGACACGCTGACGGTCGAGTTTCCTTTGAAAGGATTCAACCCCGAAACTCTCGACAACCTTGCCAAGCTGGTAAACGCCAAAGCCTCGCTTCTCAAGGCTGCACTCGGCACGGACGACCTTCCTATTAAGCAAACCGCCGACACGCTTCAGTTTCCATGGTTTAGGGGAACAATTAACGCAGAACATGCGGAAGCCTACTCCACGCTCATCAGCCTGCTTTGCAATACGGCTATCCAAAAGAAGCGTGTCATGGCGAAGGAAAAAGAAACGGTAGATAATCCAAAATATGCCATGCGGTGCTTTCTGCTTTCCCTCGGCTTTATTGGGGATGAGTATAAGGCGGCTCGGAAGATACTGCTTTCAAGGCTTGAGGGCAACTCAAGCTGGAAAAACGGCAAGAAGACGGAGGTGGCGGACAGTGAATAATTTCATTTCGAAGGTCGCTCTCGAAGCACGGAGGGCGAGATATATAAAAGGCGCTCGGGTAGAACTGGTATCGATGAACGACCCCTACACCAAGCTGAAACCCGGTGACCTCGGTACAGTCGATTTTGTGGACGATACTGGAACGGTATTTGTGAAATGGGACAGTGGCTCACATCTTGGCGTAGTGTTTGGCGAGGATGAAATACGGTTGCTGCCCTCGTCGATAAACGACATGGTCAAGGAGCAACTTGGCGACGGATACACTTTTTCCAAGGCTTACAACGCCTTTGAAAACGGCGAATTGCGGATTATTGTCAAGGATGAAAACGGGTTTGAACACCGCTTCATTTTGAAAGATGGTCAGTTGACCGAAAAGCCATAGGAGGATTCGCAAATGTGGAGCGAAGGCAATATCATCTGCCCATCGACAGGCGGCAAGTACAAATACTGGGTCAAGCATTATGAGGAAGGTTCTCAATTCGACATTTCCGGCGGCAAGATCAGTAAGTTGACAATCCGCAAGGTCGGCGAGACTCGCGACCTTTGCAATTACGACAGGGGTTGGGATATCGAACCTACCGATGAGGTCAAGCTGGTCTACGCCATCATCCTCGAAAAGTACAACTAAACACGAAACAACCGAAAGGCAGCCACCCCGACAAGGGGCTGTCTCTCGTACCAATAGATTTTGAAAGCATCGCTTCGGTGGTTTTTTATGCCACGACTAATTTACCTTGTCAAATATATTGACAAGGTAAATTAGTCGTGATATAATTATCTTAAAGGCAGGTGGTTTTCATTGTCAGAAAAGCTGAATGAAAGAAACAAGCAAATAAAAAGGCTACAACAAAATCTTTCTTCAATAAGAAAAATTGCCGGATGGACGGCTGAAATATTGGGTGAAAAAATTGGCGTGACCAAGCAAACAATTAGTAACCTCGAGAATAATAAGTCGGCGATGAATTTTTCCCAGTATATTGCAATTCGATCGGTTCTTGATGCCGAGATAGCGAACAATAAAGAAAATGAACTTCTCCCAAAAGTTATAGCAATTTTACTGGACAGCGAGGACGAAATTGATGAAGACGATTATTCAAAAGTTCAGGATGTTGTTAAAACCGTTGCCGCAACTGCTGCTGGCGGAACTCCCACAATAAAACTTGATTCTGTCTTTGATATTCTCATAAAATCAATTCCTATTGTCATTCCTGTTATTGGTTCGATAATTGGTACAGTAAACTGGAAAAAAATCTTGAAGTAAAGGAGATGACCAAGTGGCTGGAGCAACACATCCGTTTTTTGGGAATCAATATACAAACGGAGGATATATAATCGGTTCATTTAAATTCCCTGAAGGTCTAACTCGTGAAGTCGGTGAGCAGCTTGCTAAAATAGCTGTACCAGATACAGTACCATCAAATATAGCTACAATACCATCTATGCGCAGTTCAGCTCCTCTGAAATCAGTAGTTAAGACTGGGACAAAAAGCAAATGGATTATTCCTACACTAATCATTGCGGCGATTGCAGCTGCTGGTGGTTATTTTGCCTACAGGCATTTCAAAAAGAAAGGGATTGTTAAAATTCCAAACGTAGGGATATGTGAATTTTGTGGAGAACCTTTAACTGGAGCAAAATTAATTCCAAACGATAACACCCCCTATATCGTTTGTAAAAAATGTGGTGAGAAAAATTTCGCAAAATATTCAAGCGATGAAAAGTCGGAAAATCTAAACGAAGTCGAAGAAGGAGGAGAATAGAATGGGCAGAGAAGAATTAAAGAGCCAAATTGATGAATTGATGCGACAATATGCCGACGAAGAAATTGACGGCGCTACTTATTCTCAGAAAATGATGGAGTTAACCACATCATACCAAGACGGAAATCAAACGGAAGACTAAAAAAGAAAGCCCCAAAAAGCACTCTTACAACAGAGTGCTTTTTTCATGCCCATTTTTCGGAGAGGAGGACGGTTCATGCCCGACTTTAAATACAAACCCACACCACTCATGCTCCCGACCTGCCGATACGATACGCGGCGGGCGGACTTTGCGGTGGGCTTTATACAAATGCTCAAGCATACCACAGGCGAATGGTACGGGAAGCCGTTTCAACTCATGCCGTGGCAGGAACAGATCGTGCGGGATATTTTCGGCATTGTGGACGTGGACGGCTACCGGCAGTTTCGCACGGCGTATGTCGAGGTCGGCAAGAAAAACGGCAAATCGGAGTTGGCGGCGGCAATCGCCCTCTACCTCCTGTTCGCCGACGGCGAAGCGGGTGCGGAAGTCTACTCATGCGCCGCCGACATCAATCAGGCTTCAATTGTTTTCAACACCGCCAAGGCGATGGTAGAGCAATGCGGCGATTTGGCAAAGCTGTCAAAACTCGTACCGTCCACAAAGCGGATTATCTTTCCCCACACCAACAGCTTCTATCGGGTGCTGTCCTCGGAAACGAAATCCAAGCAGGGCTTTAATGTGTCGGGGCTTATCTTCGACGAACTTTTCGCCCAACAGACGCGAGAACTGTTCGACACGATGACCAAGTACACCGGTGACGCCAGACGGCAACCGCTGTACTTCCTTATCACTACGGCGGGAAGGGATAAGACAAGCATTTGCTATGAAATCCACCAAAAGGCAAAGGCGGTGCTGGACGGCTCGAAGGTTGACCCTTCCTTCTATCCCGCCGTATTCGGCATCGAGGATGACGACGATTGGAACGATGAATCCGTCTGGCGACGGGTCAATCCTTCCATTGGTGTGACGATTCCCTTTGAAACGGTGCAAGCAGCCTACGAACAGGCGAAACAGAATCCCGCCGAGGAGATGCACTTCCGTCAGTTCCGTCTGAATGAGTGGTGCAACGCCGATATTAGGTGGATGCCTATGGATAAATGGGATGCCTGCGGCGAGGACATAGACTTTGAAGAATATGAGGGTCGAGATTGCTACTGCGGCCTCGACCTTTCCAGTACAGGAGACCTGACCGCGCTGGTGCTGGTATTCCCTCCAATTGGCGATGAAACAAAATACACGGTGATGCCCTTTTATTGGTTGCCGGAGGATGTTATTGACCTTAGAACACGGCGCGACCACGTCCCTTACGCCGTATGGAAAAAGGCGGACTTATTTCATACCACTGAGGGTAATGTAGTTGACTATGACTATATTGTGGCATTCATCGCCAAGCTGTCAGAGCGGTTTAGAATTCGTGAAATCGCCTATGACCGCTACGGTGCGGAGAAAATTCGCCGTGACCTTGAAGAACTGGGTGCGGAGCATGGTTTCACTGTATTCCCATTTGGTCAGGGATTCATCTCCATGTCCCCGACGTCAAAGGACTTCTACCAATTCGTGATGGAGGGTAAAATCCGGCACGGCAAGCATCCCGTCCTCGATTGGAATATGAGCAATGTCATAGTCGACCAAGACGCGGCGGGCAACATCAAGCCCAATAAAAAGAAATCAACAGAAAAAATAGATGGTGTGGTTGCTCTGATTATGGGGCTTGCGCGAGCGACCCTTGGCGGAGGGATCGATGGCAGTGTCTATGACAAAAGAGGTCTTTTATTCCTGTGACCCATTCTGTACGCACAGCATTTCGTCGAGGATTAATTGGAACACTTGCTTTGATGTTTCTCGGTCACGGTGCAGGAGCGAATATATGAGTTGGTCGGCTGTTCCCTGCATAAATACGGCGGTTGGTGTCGCAATCAGGAAACGTTGACGGAAAAGCAGTTGCAGCTTTTCCATATCATCCTCGCTCCCGAGTATTGCACAGATTTTTCGGTACAGGTCGCGCAGGTCGACGATATCGACGACCTCACGGAAACGGTCGGTCAGTTCTTCCTTAAACAGCTTTACCGCGTTTTCGATGAGGTCGCCTGAAAGCATGGCGCAATACATCGCCCGCTTTGTCCCATCCTCCTGATATGGGAGCGGATTGGCATCAATATAGGCTTTCATGGTGTCGTAGACAGGGTTTGCGGTGTCCTTTGGCTTATGACGGAGAATTTCAAGGCACATCGTAAACATCGGGGCTTCTCCGTCGAAGCCGTCGCTTGCCGCGTCATACGCGAGCTTGCAATTTGCCGATTCAAGTAAAAGGGACAGGTATTGGTCAAACAGGTATGCCTGTTTTCCGAGTCTGCCTCGGATAAACCGGGACTGCTCAAGGAACTCCGCAAAAGTGCGATTCATGTGCTGCGTTCTTGTGTCACCGAGCATCCCTTCCATGGAATTAAATGCGTTCATTATGGTTTCCACCTTTCGGGAAAGTCGGAAGGCAATGAAAATTTTCTTTGAGCGGAGCCTTCCGCATGACCATATACGCTCTGAATCGAGATAAAGTCAAGTTGTGTATGCCGTAAAATCCACCAACCTGCAGCCGGCATATGATTCTTGAAATGTTAAAGTCAATTACATGCTTGTGTGGTATACTTTAGGAGACAGGAGGTGAATACAATGCTTGATAACGCTTTTAGAGACTGGCTGGATCAAATCGACGGGCGATCTCTACCTCAAATTAGAGATAACATCTCCCGTGTACGACGAGTTGAAAAAGCAAGATCTGTTAATATTGATTCCGAATATCAATCTAATAGATGTGAACACATTATTGATATTTTGAATGTTAGCCATCCAGCTTTGCATAACTATCCAGATTTACCGAAAGACAAAGCTGGTCTGTCCAGTCTGAAAACTGCCATAAGAAAGTATGTGTGTTTCCGTGACTGGCAAATGAAATGAGTGCAATATTTTGCTTTAAAAGCATCTGTGCAAGCAGGTGCTTTTTTCATACCCATTTTCAGGAGGTGATGTTCATTGAGTATATTTTCAGGGCTGTTCCGTTCAAGGGATAAGCCCAAAAACAGCGTGGGCGGCGGATGGTCGTTTCTTTTCGGTGGCACGACAAGCGGCAAAGCGGTCAATGAGCGGACGGCAATGCAGACCTCGGCAGTCTACGCCTGTGTTCGTATCCTGTCGGAGTCGATTGCCGGTTTGCCGCTCCACGTCTACCGCAATAAAGCCGACGGCGGCAAGGAGCGCACGGCAGATCATCCGCTTCAAAGGCTTCTCCATGACGAGCCGAACCACGAGATGACCTCCTTCCTGTTCCGTGAAACTCTGATGGCGCACCTGCTTTTATGGGGCAACGCTTATGCGCAGATTATCCGGGACGGCAGAGGCTACCCCGTCGCACTCTACCCGATGCTGCCAGACCGAATGGCGGTTGACCGCGACCCGCAAGGTGAACTGATCTATACCTATCAAAGCGACAAGGGACAAATAAAGCTACGACGTGAAAATGTTTTGCATATCCCCGGCTTGGGTTTTGACGGCTTAATAGGCTATTCTCCCATCGCCATGGCAAAGAACGCCGTCGGGCTTGCCCTTGCCACAGAGGATTACGGCGCCGCCTTTTTTGCCAACGGCGCAAACCCCGGTGGAGTTCTTGAACATCCCGGCGTCATCAAGCCGGATCAGGCCGACCGCCTTCGGGAAAGCTGGCAGTCCCAGTTTGGCGGTGCAAACGCCCACAAGGTAGCGGTTTTAGAAGAAGGACTCAAGTTTCACCAGATGTCCATACCGCCCGAACAGGCGCAGTTTCTGGAAACACGTAAATTTCAGATAAACGAAATCGCCCGTGTTTTCAGAGTGCCGCCCCACATGGTGGGCGATCTCGAAAAAAGCAGCTTTTCCAACATCGAGCAGCAGTCGCTGGAGTTCGTCAAGTACACCCTCGACCCGTGGGTTGTGCGGTGGGAACAGTCGCTCATGCAGTCCCTACTGCTTCCGAGTGAGAAATCGGCGATTTCCATTCGCTTCAATCTCGATGGTCTGCTGCGCGGCGACTACCAAAGCCGTATGCAAGGTTACAGCACCGGCATTCAAAACGGATTCTATTCTGTGAACGATGTGCGGGCTCTTGAAGACTTAAATTTGCTCTCTGAAGCAGAGGGCGGCAACACCCACGTCCTGAACGGCAACATGGTCAAACTCGCCGATGTTGGCGCGGCGTACAAATCTAACGAAACGGAGGATACAAAGTGAAAAACAAAAAATTCTGGAACTGGGCACGGGATGCCGACAAAGGCGACCGTGTCCTCTACTTCGACGGAGAAATCTCCGACGAGACTTGGTGGGACGACAAGGTCACGCCGGGGCTCTTTCGTGACGAACTCTTCTCCGGCGAGGGCGACATTACCATTTGGCTGAACTCTCCCGGCGGCGACTGCATTGCGGCTTCTCAGATTTACGCCATGCTAATGGACTACAAGGGCAACGTCACGGTCAAGATTGACGGTGTTGCGGCTTCAGCGGCAAGCGTCGTGGCAATGGCGGGAACAAAGGTGCTGATGGCTCCCACCGCTCTGATGATGGTGCATAATCCCCTGACCGTCGCCATCGGGGACAGCGAGGAAATGCAGAAAGCGTTGGATATGCTTGACGAAGTAAAGGAAAGCATTATTAACGCCTACCAAATCAAGACCAATCAGAGCCGTGCGAAAATCTCCCACTGGATGGATGCAGAAACGTGGATGAACGCAAACAAGGCAATTGAACTGGGCTTCGCGGACGGCATCCTCGAGGACGAGAAGCGCAAACCCTCGGAAGACGTGATGTTCGCTTTTTCAAGGCGCGCGGTCACGAATTCCTTGCTCGGCAAGGTGCTTCCCAAAGCATCACCCAAGCAACCCGAACAACCGAAAGGCATCCCTGTAGAGTCGCTGGAAAAGCGGCTCTCTTTAATTTCACACTAATTTGATGGAGGTAAAAACTATGTCTACTATTCTTGAACTGCGCGAGAAGCGCAACAAAATCTGGAACACCGCCAAGGCGTTTCTTGACAGCAAGCGCGGTGCGGACGGTCTTGTACCGCCTGAATCCGCAGCCGAGTATGACCGCATGGAGAGCGAAATGGTCAACCTTGGCAAAGAAATTGAACGTCTGGAGCGTCAGGCGGCGTTCGACCTTGAACTGGGCAAAGCGACCAGCGAGCCTATCGTCGGAAAACCCGTTGTTCCCGAAAAGCCCAAGACCGGCAGGGCGTCGGACGAGTATCGTGCCGATTTCAGAAATGTCCTGCGCGGCAAGCCGATGATTCACAATGTCATGCAGGCGGGCGTGGACGCGGACGGCGGCTACCTTGTGCCGGATGAGTTTGAACGTCAGATTATCACAGGGCTTGAGGAAAGCAATGTCATCCGCTCCATTGCCAAGGTCATCACCACGTCGGCAGAGCGTAAGATTCCCCTTGCTTCCACCCACAGCGTGGCGCAGTGGACACTGGAAAACGGCGCGTATCAGGAAAGCAATCCGACCTTCGGACAAATTACGGTGGACGCATACAAACTGACCGACCTCGTGAAGGTTTCCACGGAATTGCTGCAGGATTCGATGTTCAACCTCGAAACCTACATCGCCGGGGAGTTCTCCAGAGCGTTCGGTATCGCCGAGGAGCAGGCTTTCTGCGTTGGCACCGGCACGGGTCAGCCCACGGGTATCTTTACCGCGAACGGCGGTCATGTCGGCGTTACGGCAGGCGCAGCCGTAACGGTGGATAACCTTATCGACCTGATTTACAGCCTGAAAGCGCCCTACCGCAGGAACGCCAAGTTCCTGATGAAGGACAGTACCATTTCCGCGCTCCGAAAGCTGAAGGACTCTAACGGTGCGTATCTCTGGCAGCCTTCCGTGCAGGCGGGGCAACCTGACAGACTGCTCGGCTACCCGCTTTACACCAGTCCGTATGTACCTGATGTGGCGGCATCGAGCCTGCCGATTGCCTTTGGCGATTTCTCCAACTACTGGATTTGCGACCGCCTCGGCAGAACGGTTCAGAGATTAAATGAACTTTACAGCACCAATGGTCAGGTCGGCTTCATCTGCACCCAGCGTGTAGACGGCAAGGTTATTCTCGCGGAAGGAATCCAGCTTCTCAAGATGGGTTCGTAAAGAAGGAGGATATGACTTATGTCAGACAGCACATATAACACAAAAAACTACCGCGAACAGGGCGGCGAAAAGTGGGTGATCGGCGGGACCTTGGAAGTCCTGCCGACCGCCACCGTCAGCGGACTTTCCGCCGACCCATTACAAGTGGCGAGCGACACCACGCTCGGCAGGATAAAAGCCCCGGCAAAGACGGATGAAACCGTCCCCGTAGCGATTGACGAGGACGGCTTTCTATTTGTCCCCTCGGTGAGTGTTCCCGTCATTCCAGTCGCCTCCGCGGTGGCGGACAGTGAAGCGGAGGATTTAGCCGGTGTAAATGCCGTGGTTAACGCAATTCTCGCGTCGTTAAAAGCGGCGGGGTTGATGTCAACCGAAACCGAACCGGAATAAGGAGGTGAGCGGTGATGACTCCAACGGAATTACTGCCAAAAGTCAAAGAAAACCTGATACTCACGCATGACGAGGATGACGCGTTGCTCCTGCGGCTCATCGCTGCCGCCGTGAACTACGCCGAAAGCTATCAGCATTTGGCAGAGAACTATTACAGCACTGCCGCCATGCCACCCACTACCGAGCAAGCCGTCATTATGCTGTCGTCCCACTTCTATGAAAGCCGGGACGGCAGCACCGGCGGCTTTTTCGCCGACAGTGTTCAGGCAGGTCAGCAGGTCTGGAACACGGTCAATACACTCCTGCGCCTTGACCGGGATTGGAAGGTATGAATATGAGTTATGGAAAAATGAATACGACCATCGACATCATCTCGACCGAGCCTGTCAAGGATGCTGAGGGTTTTGTTACTACGGGCGACCATATCCTCGCTTCGGTGCGTGCGTATAAGGAAGTACGCAACACGAGTGCGAAATGGGAGCGGATTATCGGTAACGCAGCGTTCGCAAGCGTTAGCGCGAGCTTTCGCTTCCGCAAAATTCCTGATTTGACCGTCACCACTTCACATTTCCTCTCCGATGCAGATGGCCGTTACAACATTATCAGTGCGGAGGATGTGCGCGGGCGCGGGATGTATGTGGAGGTTCTTGCTGAGAAATTGGAAGGGAGCGTGAAGTGATGGCAAAATGCGAAATGAAAATGCCGGAGGAATTCCTCTTGAAGCTCTCCCGTCTGGCGGATAAGACCGATGAGATTATCCCGAAGGTGCTGGAGGCTGGCGGCGAGGTCGCACTTGCCAAGGCAAAGAGCAACCTCTCCTCTGTAGTTGGACGCAGCACAAAGGAAAAGCCGCGCTCCACAGGCGAACTGGAACGTTCTCTCGGACTGTCTCCCGCCAAGCAAAAGCGGGATAGCTCCGGATGGGACATAAAAGTTGGCTTTGCTGAGCCACGTTCGGATGGCGGTAGCAATGCCAAAATCGCCAACATCCTCGAATACGGCAAGCACGGCCAACCGCCCAAGCCCTTTATGAAGCCGGCCAAATCCCAATCAAAAAATGCCGCCATCGAAGCGATGAAGGCAAAATTTGAAAGCGAGGTGGACAGTGTATGAGCATACTTTTCGAACTAAATACAATCCTAACGCCCATTCTTCCTGTGGAGACGGGCGTTTTTTCTGATGTGCCGCCCGACGAGTACCTCGTTCTCACGCCGATGGCGGACACCTTCGCTCTGTTCGGCGATAACACTCCGCTAATCGATGTGTCCGAGGTGCGGATATCCCTTTATTCCAAGGGCAACTACATCAAACGAAAAAATATGATTGCCTCCGCTCTGCTTGGGGCGGAATTTACCATAACAGACCGCCGGTACATCGGCTACGAGAACGATACCGGCTATCACCACTACGCCATCGACGTGGCGAAACACTATGAATTGGAGGAATAAGCTATGGCTACTATCGGGCTGGATAAGCTCTATTACGCAAAAATCACAGAGGCCGTGGATGGAACAGAAACCTACGGCGCACCCATTTCTCTCGCCAAGGCGATGAAGGCGGATCTGTCGGTCGAGCTTGCGGAGGCAACTCTTTACGCGGACGACGGTCCCGCGGAAATTGTGAAGGAGTTCAAGAGCGGCAAGCTCTCCCTTGGCATTGACGATATCGGCGCTGCGGCCGCTGAGGACTTGACCGGGGCGAAAATCGACGACAACCATGTCGTGGTATCAGGCAGCGAGGACGGTGGTGCTCCTGTCGCCGTGGGCTTTCGGGCAAAGAAGGCGAACGGCAAATACCGATATTTCTGGCTTTACCGCGTGGTATTCGGCATTCCCGCCGCCAACCTCGCCACCAAGGGCGACAGCATCACCTTTTCCACACCGACCATCGAGGGCACGGTGCTTCGGCGCA
>CAZQXZ010000057.1:0-12622 GCA_964597515.1 uncultured Eubacteriales bacterium
GCTGTGAAAGCTCCGGGCTGACGCTAGAACAAAAAGTTATTAAAAGGATAACGGATGTTGTTTTGTCCCTGTGCGCAATTATCGTCCTCTCGCCGTTCTTGCTGTTATTTGCCGTTCTTATCAAGCTGTATGACGGGGGACCCGTCTTTTTCCGGCAGAGGCGCGTTACCCTTGACGGGAAAGAATTTGACATCCTGAAATTCCGCAGCATGATTGTCAACGCGGAGCCGGACGGAAAGCCGAAGCCCGCCGTTGATAACGACGAACGCATAACGCCCTTGGGCAAGTTTATGCGTCCGTGGAGAATTGACGAGCTGCCGCAGATTTTTAACATATTTATGGGCGATATGTCCATTGTAGGACCGCGCTCCGAGCGCGTGGAGCATGTAATAAAGTATTCCGAAGAGATGCCGGAATTCGCTTACCGGCACAAGGTTAAAACAGGGCTTACGGGATACGCGCAGGTCTACGGAAAATATAACACCTCTCCTTATAACAAGCTCAAGCTTGACCTTACATACATTCAGAATTATTCCGTTATGCTCGATATAAAACTAATATTGATGACAATTAAAATCCTGTTCAGAAAAGAGAGTACCGAGGGCTTTGACGACACGAAAGGATGGTGACGCTTTTGGTTATATGCGAGATACTCGCGGGCGGAACGGGGACGCGAATGGGAGGCGCCATTCCGAAACAGTTTATAAAAATAGGGGGATTGCCGATTATCGTCAGAACCGTGAACGCGTTTATTAAAAGCGGTAAAATTGACTGTTATGTAATCTGTACTCCCGCGGATTATACGGATAGAACAGAAAAAACGTTGAAAGAATACGGCTGCTTTTCCGATAATATGCATATAGTACCGGGAGGCGAATGCAGAAACGGCTCGGTGTATAACGGGTGTAAATACATTAAATCGTCGCTCAGTATTTCAAACGACGATATGATTGTTACGCATGACGCGGTACGTCCCTTTATAAACGACAGAATTATAAACGGGAATATCAAACTCGCGCGCCTTCACGGCGCGGCTACGACTGCTATTGCGTGTATTGATACGGTGCTGTCGAGCAAGGACGGCGCGTTCGCCTGTGAAGTGCCCGACAGGAGCGAACTGTTCAGGGTTCAGACTCCGCAGACGTTTCGCTTTTCGCTGTTATGGGATATCCTTTCTTCGGCGGGGGAGGAGGAGCTTTTAAATTATTCGGATACCGCGGGACTCGTATTATCGCGCGGTATCAAACCGGCTCTCGTTATAGGAGAGGACGAAAACATTAAAATCACGACGCCCTTTGATATCAAGGTGGCTCAAAAGATATGCTTAACCAGTATAATCTTCAATCAGCCTTAAAAGCTCGGCTTTACTGTTTGCGGGAATACCTGATTTTAATAAAGCCCTGTCGCTCTCGGGCAAAGTTATTACATAAATGTTGAACACCTCCGACGGGTAAGCCGCGTCCGCCTCAAAAACGGCAAGCTTTCCGTCGTATTCCTTCAGAGTGTAAGCGGAAAACGCCGCCTCGCTCGTTTCGGTATAGCGCGAAGAGTTGACTTTATTTGTTTCGTTGCGGTTTCCCTTCAACGGGCTTTTTGACATCGCGTATACCGCCAATGCGAAAAAAACAATCAATGTCAGAGCCGCCGCTTTACTTTTCATTGCTTTTCTCCTTTGCGTTTTGTAATATTTTTGGTTATTATAATAAAAATATAACAAATGAATTACAATTTTTCTAAAAGCTAAACTTTTTATTCCTACTGTGGTATACTTGTGCGGTATCGGAGGTGCCGGTATTTGAAAAAAAATATAAAGAAACCGTCAAGGTCCAAAAATAAAAAAACAAGGAAAACAAGCCCTGCTTTCAGAAGGCTCGTTTTAGCTTTGCTTGTATTTATGGCTGTTGGTGTCGTTACCTTTACCGCGGTGGTTACTTATGTGCTTACGGATATTGTCGGCACCGTCAGCGGGGATTTAATCATTGACCTTGACGACTACATCGCAAATCAGGACAGAACCAGCTTCATTTACGGATATGATAAGGACGGGAAGCTTGTGGAGCTGTTTAAGCTTCACGGAACGGAAAACCGCGTCTGGGTGAGCATTGACGAAATACCGCAGGACCTTGTAAACGCTTATGTCGCTATCGAGGACAAAAGGTTTAACGACCACAAGGGCGTTGACTGGTACAGGACAATAGCCGTCGTTGTCAAAGAAAAATTTGAGCAGGGCGGCTCAACCATCACCCAACAGCTCATCAAAAATCTTACGGGAGAGGACGGCAGAACTTTCAGCCGTAAATATAAAGAAATCCTCTCCGCCTTAAACCTTGAAAAACACTATAATAAAAAGACGATTATCGAGGCTTATCTTAACACGCTTTATCTCGACCAGGGCTGTTACGGAGTGAAAACGGCGTCACAGGAATATTTCGGCAAGGATGTTTCAGAGCTGAATGCCGCCGAATGCGCCTCAATCGCGGCGATAACGAAGGCTCCTTATACCTATGACCCGTTAATCAACCCTGAAAACAACCGAAAAAGACAACTTGAATGCCTTGGTTATATGCTTGAGCAGAAATATTTGGATAAGGATGAATATGAAGCCGCCGTAAACTATAAAATGGTGTTTACAAACAGCAAGGACTACGTTCCGTCTAAAAAGACGGGAAGCGACTCCAAAAAAAATGAGGCAGTCATAGAAAAGACCTCCGCTATGTCCGATTATTATATTGATTACGTAATTGAGTCCGTTATCAAAGACCTTGCGGCAAAGCTCAACATAACTACCGGCGACGCCGAACGCAAGGTGCTATACGGGGGGCTTAAAATATATTCCGCCGTGAATATTGAGGTACAGAAAACGGTAACAGACGTATATGAAAACAGAAAATCCTTCTCTAACCCAAAAACGCAGTCCGCGATTACTATTATGGATTACAGCGGCAGGGTTATAGCCATGGCCGGCGGAGCGGGTAAAAAGACGCTCATAAGAGGTCTTAACCGTGCGGTAGACTCTCCGAGACAGCCCGGCTCGTCGATAAAACCGCTGTCTGTTTACGCTCCGGGTATAGAGGAAGGGATTATAACGTATTCCTCAAGCATGCTAAACTACGGAATTCTTCTGAATACGGGAAAAAGATGGCCTCTAAACTACGGCGGCTCGACCGGCGCGCCGAACTCGTTCGTGACAGTACAGTACGCCGTGCAGCAGTCCCTGAACACCGTGTCGGCGCAGGTGTGTAAAAAGCTTTCAGCCCGAACCTGCTTTGATTACCTGACTAAGAACTTCAATATGACCACGCTTGTGGAAAAAGGGTCAAAAAGCGATATAAACTTTTCCTCAATGGCTGTAGGAGGTATGACAAAAGGCGTTACGACGCTTGAAATGGCTGCCGCCTTCGCCACCTTCGGGAACGGCGGGACATATTATCAGCCGTACTGTTATACAAAGGTCACAAACAGCGACGGCAGCGAGGTGCTTTTAGAGCATAAAGACGCCGGTAAAACAGCCATAGGCGAGGATACCGCGATGATTATGCGCAAGCTGCTGGAAACGGTGGTTTCGAGCGGTACGGGTTCGGGATACGGCGTAAGCGGGTTTAAGACCTTCGGGAAAACAGGTACAACAAGCGATAACTACGATAGGTGGTTTGTAGGCGGGACGCCTTATTATATCGCCGCCGTCTGGTACGGATACGATATAAACAAGGAAATCAGCGCGAGCGGAAATCCGGCGGGTAAGATTTTTTCTAAAATAATGAATGACATTCATAAGGGTTTGAAAAGCAAAGCTTTTAAGGACTCGTCAAGCGTTCTTTCGAGAAATTATTGCTGCGAAAGCGGCGACCTCGCAAGCGACGCCTGTCTGAAAACCGCGTATGGCTTTTACAAAAAAAACAATCTTCCGTCAATATGCACGGCATGCGCGTCAAACAGTCTTACTTCTACCGACGTGTCACAGACCGGCACAGTCTCTTCCACGCACAGCGTTACGGCAGCGCCTACCGCTCCCATAATAACGACCGAAAAGGTAACAAACGAGCCGACGCTGCCGGAATTGCCCGCTGAGGAATAGGGTGAACGTATGGTTATTATGTCGGTTGATTACGGCGATGTGCGCACAGGCATCGCGTTTTGCGATAAAGCGGAAACGCTCGCGTTCCCGGCGGGCGTGATTATACAGAGAGACGCTGCGCTCTTGGCGCAAAAAGCGGCGCAAACGGCGCGGGAAAACCGCGCCGAGCTTATAGTTTTGGGCTATCCGCGCAATATGGACGGTTCGGAAGGGTTTAAAGCGCGGTCTGTAAATGACTTCGCGGCTCTCCTGCGTGAAAGCGCCGGGCTTCCCGTTGAGCTGTGGGACGAACGCCTGACCACGGTTTCGGCGCACAAAATATTAAATGAAAACAACGTAAGGGGCAAAAAACGCAAGGGCACCGTAGACGCGGTCGCCGCCGTCATTATTTTACAGGATTTTATTGATTTCAGAAAAAATAAAAAACAATAACCGAAACACAACCGCGGCGTGTTGTTTACGCGGCGGCAGGGGGGATTGTTATGCCGTTTGAGATTATTCGCGGCGATATAACCAAATTAGAGGTTGACGCCGCAGTCAACGCCGCAAACAAAGCTTTAAAAAAGGGCGGCGGTGTCTGCGGCGCCGTTTTCAGCGCGGCAGGGGAGGATAAGCTCCAAAAAGCCTGTGATAAGATAGGAGACTGCGAGGTAGGGCAGGCGGTTATCACAAGAGGGTATTCGCTGCCCGCGAAATATATTATACATACTGTCGGGCCCGTCTGGCATGGCGGCGGCTATGGCGAGCAAGAGCATCTTTACAGCTGCTATAAAAACGCCCTGCTTTTAGCAAAAGAAAAAAAGCTGAACTCAATCGCCTTCCCCTTAATTTCCTCGGGTATATACGGTTACCCAAAGGATAAGGCTTTACAGGTGGCGATAGCCGCCATTGGAGATTTCCTGTTAAAAAACGATATGAACGTTTTGCTTGTCGTGTTCGATAAAACAGCCTATTCGTTAAGCGAAAAGCTGTATTTCGCAATTAAAACATTCATTGACGACAACTATGCCGATACTCATTACCGTTCGCGCCGGGAATTAGGAGAATCTCAGGTTTTGGACGGCGCTTTGTCCTTTGAGCAGTCTATACAATCAAAAATCGCCGCGCCGCAAATGGCTCCAATGGCGCAGCAACGAAGCCTTGATGATGTCGTTTCACGACTGGACGAATCATTTTCCGAACGGTTACTCCGTTTGATTGATGAACAGCAGCGTTCAGACGCCGAGGTATATAAGCGCGCGAATATCGACCGACGCGTGTTTTCAAAGCTCCGCTCTAATAAAAATTACAGACCAAGCAAAAACACAGCGCTTGCTTTTGCTATATCGTTAGAACTCTCCCTCGATGACACGCGCGACCTGCTGATGAAAGCCGGCTTTGCGCTTTCCCGCAGCAACAAACTCGACGTTATCGTGGAATATTTTATTACAGAAAAGAATTACAATATATTTGAAATAAACGAAGCGTTATTTGCTTTCGATCAAAACCTGTTGGGAGCGTAATTTATATGATTTATACGGAAATGACGAAAAAGGCTATGCGGATTGCTTTTGATACGCACAAGGATCAAACTGATAAAGCGGGAATGCCATATATCTTTCATCCCATCCATCTTGCTGAGCAAATGGATACAGAGGACGAAGTTATTGTCGCGCTCTTGCATGATGTAGTCGAAGACGGCGACATCACATTTAATGACCTTCGCGCTTTTGGCTTTTCACAACGTATCATAAACGCCCTCTCCCTGATGACTCACGACAACGCAATAGAATATATGGAGTATGTTAGAAATATCAGGCACAATCCGCTTGCCACAAAAATCAAGCTGGCAGATCTCTTACATAACAGTGATACGACCCGATTGGATTCGGTTGATGACAAAGTGTTGAAGCGTGTAGAAAAATATAAGAAGGCTATTTCTTTTCTTCAAGAGGAACCAAAAACTGCGACCAATCCGGAACTAATAAGAAAAAGAATTCCGCTTGACAATAAAAGACTATGGTTTCTCTCTGTGTTCAAATATACAGATGGCACTATCGAAAAATATTCATTTGACGTAGAAAAAGCTGAAGATAGCCATTATGAAATTAGTGAAAGCGAAAGCATTAAATTAATGGAACACTTTAATCCTAAAAGTATAGAAGACGGAATGAGAAGTTTTTTGAAAAATAATAGCGAAAAAGACTTCGTCGAATTACTTAATAATCTCGGAATAAAATACACGCCATTCCATTATTATTCTTACGATTGATTTGTCGCTTGACAAACGACCTATCCTAAAATCAAAAGTGTTATCCTATAACCATCACAGGCGGAAACGCCGGAATAACGGAGGATAACTCAATGAAAAAAGGGTTAACGGAACTGGTATTCATTCTTGACCGAAGCGGTTCGATGTCCGGTTTAGAGCGGGACACCATAGGCGGATATAATTCGCTTTTGAAAAAACAAAAGAAGGAACCCGGCGAAGCCGCTATCACTACCGTGCTGTTTGACGACCGTTACGAGCTCCTGCACGACCGCGTCAACTTGAAAGGTGTTTCACCCATCACCGACAAGGAGTATTTTGTACGCGGTTCCACAGCCCTTCTGGATGCGATAGGGCGCACAATCGACAAAATCGGAAACGCCCAGAAGCATACAGCAGAGGAGGAACGGGCGGAAAAGGTGATGTTCGTCATTACCACGGACGGTATGGAAAATGCCAGCCGGGAGTATGGTTTTGATAAAATCAAGGCGATGATTGAACATCAGAAGGAAAAATACGGCTGGGAGTTTATTTTTATCGGCGCGAATATCGACGCCGTTGAAACGGCCGGCAGGTTCGGTATTTCCGCAAATAGGGCCGCGAATTACCACGCCGACGCGTTGGGAACGGCCGTCTTGTACGACGCTGTCAGTCAAACGGTCAGCCGCGCGCGCTCTGACGCGCCTATATCCGATGATTGGAAAAAAACGATTGACGAGGATTACGAAAAAAGAAAATAACTAAAAAAATAAAAAGGCGGTTCATCTTGTGCGATGAACCGCCTTGTGTTAAAATGAGTTATACCTTGCCCGCGAGCGCCATGGTATCCTTGGCTATTACAAGCTCCTCGTTTGTGGGGATGACAAAAACGCGCACGGCGGAGCCTTCCTTTGTAATCTCGCCTTCAATTCCCCTTATGCAGCGCCCGTTCGCCTCATTGTCAAAAACAATGCCTAAAAAAGAAAGACCTTCGCAAATGTCTTTCCTGAAATCAACGGTGTTTTCGCCTATCCCGCCCGTAAAGACAATAGCGTCGACGCCGTTCATTGCGGCTATATAAGAGCCGATAAATTTTTTAATTTGATATTTCTGCATTTTTCTCGCAAGCGCCGCCCTCTTATTTCCGCCGCTCGCGGCCGCTAAAACATCCCTGTCGTCGAACGAAACGCCGCTTACGCCGAGCGCTCCCGACTTCTTGTTAAGCACATCGTCTGTCTTATCCGCAGACCAACCCTCTTTCCGCTGTAAAAAGGTAATAATGGAAGGGTCGAGAGTTCCGGTGCGCGTTCCCATCATAAAGCCGTCAAGAGGGGTAAAACCCATACTTGTGTCTATAACCCTGCCGTCCTTGACGGCGCAAATCGAGCAGCCGTTTCCAAGGTGGCACGTTATAATCTTCGAACGCTCCTTTTTCAGCAGTTCGGCACATTTGCCGCTGACATATCTGTGAGAGGTTCCGTGGAAGCCGTAGCGGCGGATACCGTATTTTTGCGAAAGCTCATAGGGTATGGCGTATGTATACGCTTCCTCAGGCATTGTGCTGTGAAAAGCCGTGTCGAAAACCGCGATTTGAGGAATGTCCTCTCCGAGAACCCGCGTGCAAGCCTGTATACCCTGAATGTGCGCGTAATTGTGCAAAGGCGCGAGAACGGCGTATTCTTCGATCGCCTTTATCACCTCGTCGTCGATAAGCACGCTTTTCGTGAATTTTGAGCAGCCCTGCACTATTCTGTGACCTACAGCCTCTATATCCGACAAAGAGCCGAGTACCTTATACTTACCCTGTGTAAGAATGTCCACAATGACCTTGAACGCTTCCGTATGGTTGTCCATCTTCACCGAAAAATCATATTTTTCCTCTCCGGACGAGCCTTTCGCGTTGCCGTCAATCCCGATACGCTCGCATATGCCCTTTGAAAGGATGCTTTGATTTTCCATATCAAAAAGCTGGTATTTCATAGACGAGCTTCCTGCATTGATAACGAGAATTTTCACTGTTTTGGCCTCCAAATTACGATTGTTTCCGCGATTGTAAGTGTAAACGGAAAATATTATTATAAATTCACACCTAATTATTATAACACGAAAAAAAACTATTACAAGTAATTTTATATCAAATAAAAGGATTTTTAAAAGAATGAGCGTTTTTGGAATTACAGCCGAATATAACCCGTTTCACAACGGGCACAAATATCACGTCGACGAAACGCGCCGGAGTGCGGACGACGCGGTGGTAGCCGTCATGAGCGGAAATTTTGTTCAGCGCGGCGAATGCGCCCTTATGCCGCAAAGGGCGAGGGTAAAATCGGCGCTTGAATGTGGGGTTGACCTTGTTGTTTCGCTGCCGCTTCCCGCCGCCGTTTCGGGCGCGCAGTGCTTTGCCTTTTCAGCCGTCTTCATACTTGACGCCTTAGGCGTTGTCGATAAAATCTCGTTCGGCTCCGAAAGCGGCGATTTACAGCTTCTGAGCGCGGCTGCCGGCGCACTCGCGGACAAAAAGCTTGACGGCGTTATCAGGGACGAGCTGAAAAGCGGAAAAACATACGCGAAAGCGCGGCAGGCGGCTGTGGAGCAGCTTTACGGAAAAACTGTCGCGTCCGTAATTTCCACTCCGAACGACGTACTCGGCGTGGAATATATAAGAGCCTTGAAAAAACTCAGTTCAAAAATGGGAGCCGCGGTGATTAAAAGAGAAGGGGTTGCGCACGACGGTATTTCACAATGTAAATACAAGTCGGCGTCGCAGATAAGAAGCGAGATTTATTCGGGCGTTGCCATAACGCAAGGCGTACCAGAAGCTTCAATGCGTATAATAAATGAATATATGAGGCTTGGGAAGGCGCCGCCCGATAAAATGAAATTTGAAGCCGCCGCAATGAGCGTTCTGCGCAGAATGACAGCCGATGATTTCAAAAGGCTTCCCGATATTTCCGAGGGACTTGAGAATAAGCTCTATCAGTCCGTAAGAAGCGCCTCATCGCTTGAAGGAATTCTTGACAACGCGAAATCAAAGAGATATACTCACTCAAGGCTGCGCAGAATACTCCTTTCTGCGTATCTCGGGATTACGCGCGAGTACGCCGCGATTTTGCCGCCTTATATCAGAGTTCTCGGATTTAACGAAAAAGGGCAACAGCTTTTATCCGAAATAGCTAAAAAAGCAAAGCTCCCTATGATAACAAAACCGTCGCAGACAGAAACGCTTTCGGATTACGCGAAAAGGCTTTACAAGCTTGAATGTGCCGCGACAGACCTGTACTCCCTGACGCTTCCGATACCCGACGAATGCGGCAGGGAAATGACCGACGGAATTATAAAGATACAGAGGTAACCATTTGAAAACCGTATTGGTAATAGGCGGGGGCGCCTCGGGGCTTATGGCTGCCGGAACGGCGGGCGGGCGCGGGCTTTCGGTGACGCTCCTCGAGAGAAACGATAAGCTTGCGAGAAAAATAGCGATAACGGGAAAAGGCAGATGCAATCTGACTAATAACCTTACGCAAATAGGAGAAATCATCGAAAATATTCCCGTAAACGGAAGATTTCTGTTCGGCGCGCTCTCGCGCTTTATGCCCTGTGATACAATTAATTTTTTTGAAAATCTTGGAGTGCCGTTAAAAATCGAAAGAGCCAACCGCGTCTTTCCCGTTTCGGATAACGCCTTTGATATCGTGGACGCGCTGCGGCGTTTTATTGAGGAAAACAAAGTTAAAAGAGTTACCGCGAGAGCCGTCAAGCTGTTGTTCGAGGACGGCAGGGCGGCAGGCGCCGTGACCGAGGACGGGGCGCGTTATCTCGCGGACGCCGTGATTATCGCGACGGGAGGTCTTTCCTACCCGCAGACCGGTACCACCGGAGACGGCTATGAATTCGCGAAACAGGCAGGACATACGGTTATAAATACAAAACCCTCGCTCGTTCCTCTTGAGTGCCACGAGGGTTGGTGCGCCGAAGCGGCGGGACTGGCTCTTAAAAACGTAACCCTGAGAGTTTGGGACGCCGAGAAACAAAAAGAAATATATAAGGATTTCGGCGAGCTGCTCATCACACACTTCGGGGTTTCGGGACCGCTTGTCCTGAGCGCGTCCTCGCATATGAGGGATATGAAAAGCGGCAAATATGAGCTTCATATTGATTTAAAACCGGCGTTGACGCACGAGCGGCTTGACAAAAGGCTGCAAAACGAGATAGCGTTAAACACAAATAAGAACTTATATAATATAATATCCGCGCTTTTGCCGAGGTCGCTCGTACAACCGGCAATCCGGTTAAGCGGTGCGGACGGGACGCTGAAAGCAAACTCGCTGACAAGAGAGAAACGCCTTGAAATAGTAAATCTGCTTAAAGACCTAAAACTGACGGTTACGGATTTCAGACCCGTTGAAGAGGCGGTTATAACCTCCGGCGGCGTCAGCACGGCTGAAATCAATCCGAAAACGATGGAAAGCAGGCTTGTAAAAGGGCTTTATTTCGCGGGCGAGGTTATAGATGTTGATGCGTATACGGGCGGCTTCAATTTGCAGATAGCCTTTTCAACCGGCGCGCTTGCGGGAAACTCGGCTTGCGAATAATATACCGAAAGGTCAGAAATATGATAAATATAGCGATTGACGGTCCCGCCGGAGCGGGTAAAAGCACGTTGGCGAGAGCCGCTGCAAAGGAATTCGGTTATATCTATGTTGATACGGGCGCGCTGTACCGCGCCGTGGGACTCGCCGTCCGCGAAAGCGGCGGGGACGCGAAAGACGAAAGTCAAATCACACCGTTATTAAAATGCTTAAATGTTTCAATAAGATTTATCAATTCCGAACAAAGAGTGTTTTTAGGCGAAAGGGACGTATCCTCCCTTATCCGAACTCCCGAAATATCTATGGCGGCATCCGACGTTTCGGCTCATAAAGCGGTACGCGATTTTCTTTTTGATTTACAGAGAACCATAGCGCGCGAAAACGACTGCGTTATGGACGGCAGAGATATAGGAACCGTAGTCCTTCCGGACGCAGAGGTTAAAATATTTTTAACAGCCTCTCCTGAGGAAAGGGCAAACAGAAGATATACAGAGCTTGCCGAAAAAGGACAGGCGGTCTCTTATGAAGACGTATTCGCCGAGGTCAGGAAACGCGATGAGCAGGACTCTATGCGCAAAATCGCGCCGTTAAAACCCGCCGCCGACGCCGTGATTTTAGACACAACGGGGAAAACGCTTGAACAGGCGGCAAGCGCGCTTATTCAAATAATAAAGGAGAAAACAAAATGGCGAGGCTAATTCTTGCCGAGTCCGCGGGCTTTTGCTTCGGAGTAGACAGAGCCGTGAGGCTAATCAACGATTTGTTGGACGGCGGAAAAAAGGTCGTTATGCTCGGTCCCATTATCCACAATCCGAGTGTGATTGACGGTTTTATAAACAGAGGAGTGGATATCGTCAATTCGGTTTCTGAGGCGAAGGACGGCACCATACTTGTGCTTCGTACACACGGCGTTGAAAAGGACGTGATGTCGAAGCTCGAGTCGGACGGGACGAATTACGCTGACGCTACTTGTCCGTTTGTCAAAAAAATACACCGCATAGCGGACGAAAATTCGGAAAACGCCGCCGTAATCATATGCGGAGACCCTGAGCATCCCGAGGTCAAGGGTATAAAGAGCTTCGCGCGGGGCGAAGCATACGTCGTAAACAATGAAGCCGAGCTTGAAAATCTTCTGATAAAACATCCATATCTCAGGGAAAAACCTGTAATTCTCGTTTCACAGACCACTTTTTCCTCAAAAGAATGGGGAAACAGTGTAAAAAAAGCAAAATTACTATGTACAAACATAAAAATATTTGATACAATATGCTCTGCAACCGAAGAAAGGCAAAAAGAGGCTTACTCCCTATCGCTGAAATGCGACGCTATGGTAATCGTAGGCGGCAGGCAAAGCTCAAATACGGCAAAGCTCGGCGCAGTCTGCCGTGAAAATGCCAAAACCTTTCTTGTCGAGGACGCGCGCGAGTTAACAAAGTACGACTTTCGCGGCTTTGACTTAATCGGCGTATCAGCGGGCGCTTCGACTCCCGCCGGTATTATAAAGGAGGTACTTAAAACAATGTCCGAAATTTTAAATGAAAACAGTACGGTAACCGAAGAGGAGAACGCTCCCGAAATTACCGTTGACGCGGAGAATGGAAACGATACCGCGGTAAAAGAGGAGAGCGCTCCCGAAATTACCGTTAGCGAAACGGGTGAAAACGATACCGCGGTCAAAGAGGAGAACGCTCCCGAAATTACCGTTGACGCGGAGAATGGAAACGATACCGC
>CAZQXZ010000058.1:0-12426 GCA_964597515.1 uncultured Eubacteriales bacterium
ACGACGTTCACGCGAAGGACGTCACGTTTACCTCAACCGGCGGATGGAACGGCGAAGGGAAATTTAATATCATCAGGATTACGCTGGAAATCAGCGCGGGCGATTCTCTGAAAATACAATACGACGCCGGCGACGCCGTTATGAACCTGGATTATATTGAGTGCCTGACTGTAACGGAAAGCACGCCCGAAGCGGACGCCGGGTACAAGTATACGTTAGGGACGCTCAGGCTTGAGGCGGAGGATGCGGTTTTGGGGGGACAGGTCTATGTTTATAACGACGCGGCTGCTTCGGGAAACAAAATAGTAGGGGATATCAATGATGACGGGGACTTCGTTCAGTTCAACGATGTGCCGGCGGCGACATCGGTCACTGTTCGCTACGCCAGCGCCGAAGTGTACGGTTATATCAGCGTTTATGTGAACGGGGTCGACGTTTCGGAAATCGGGTTTCCCGGAACCGGCGGATGGAGCGGCGAAGGGCATTACCGGACGGTAACGCTGGCAATAAACCTCAAACAGGGGGATGATTTCAAGATCCTTTGCGAATTCTACGACCAGGCCATATCGTTGGATTATATTGAATTAAACGATGCGTCAATCTGGATACCCGGTTCGTCCGATTCGATGAAAAAGAACCTTGCCGCCGGCGCGAACCATACGCTTATGCTGGATACGGACAACACTATATGGGCATGGGGCGGCAACGAGGACGGGCAGCTCGGCAATAACGGGACGGCAAGTTCATCTTCTCCCGTTCAGATTTCTTCGCTTTCTCAGATGACGGGTATCGCCGCGGGAGGGGACCTGTCGTCAAGCGCCTATCATTCCGCGGGATTAAAAGCCGACGGAACGGTCTTTGCGTGGGGGGACAATACATACGGGCAGCTCGGGAACGATACGAATGTCAACTCTTCCGTTCCGGTGAGGGTAAACGGCATTACAGACGTCATAGGAATAGCCTGCGGCGGCAGGCACACCGTGGCGCTGAAATGGGACGGAACCGTCTATACCTGGGGCGACAATCAATACGGACAGCTCGGGAACGGCACAACCGTCAACTCCTCAGTCCCTGTTAAGGTAAACGGCATTAAAGATATTGTGGCCATCGCCGCGGCGGGAAACCATACGGTCGCGCTCAAATCGGATGGTACGGTCTATGCGTGGGGAAGCAATCAAAGCGGACAGCTCGGAAACGGTACTTTCACCGATTCCACTATCCCGGTGCAGGTAACGGGGCTTAACCATGTGGCGTCCGTCGCGGCCGGATATAAACATACCGCCGCCCTCAAGGACGACGGTACGGTCTACGCGTGGGGATATAACTACTTCGGCCAGCTCGGCAACGATACAAACACAAACTCCGCTTCTCCCGTCGAAGTAAAAAATTTGGCTAAAGTCACGGCTATCGCCTGCGGATATTATCACACACTTGCCCTGAAAACAGACCGCACGGTTCGGGCGTGGGGCGGCAACATAAACGGTCAGCTCGGAAATGGCACGCAGACAGACGCGTACACGCCCGTTCAAGTCAGTGGGCTTGACAATGTCAACACTATCGCGGGCGGAGCGATACACTCCGCGGCCAGGAAAATAAACGGGTCGGTCATTACATGGGGCGGGAATACTTCCGGGCAGCTCGGAAACGGCGGCACGGTCAATTCACCCGCGCCTGTTCAGGCAATTCCCATTCAAAGAACATTCACGCTGGAAATTCCACAATCAGCACAAATGCCTTTGATGGGCGTTAAGTCGATTGCCGCGGGCGCGTATCATGTGCTTGCGTTGAATACTGACGGAACTGTATGGACATGGGGCAGAAATCAATTCGGAGAGCTTGGAGACGGAACGACGGTAAACTCAACGACGCCTGTCCAGGTTATCGGACTTAAGGATATTGTCGCCATCGAAGGAGGCGGAAGCTTACAGGAGATCGTAAATCCGTGCGCTCACTCAGTCGCTTTGAGGTCGGACGGCACCGTCTTTACATGGGGAAGTAACGAAAAAGGACAACTTGGAAACGGCACTTTAACCAATTCCTCGGTCCCCGTAAAGGTCAATGGGCTTACGGGCGTCGTCGCGGTAGCGGCGGGTTTGTCCCATACCGCTGCGTTAAAGTCAGACGGTACGGTATGGACATGGGGAAACAATGACTGTATGCAGCTCGGATCGGTCGGTGAAGAATATTCGCAATCGACCATACCCGTACAAGTTCCCAATATGACCGATGTAGTTGCGATCGCTTGCGGAGAAGATCATACGCTCGCCTTAAAATCGGACGGCACGGTGTGGGCGTGGGGCAGTGACTTTGCCGGTCAGATCGGAGACGGCAAATACGCCGACCCGTGCTCGCCGCCAAAATTCTGGCGACCGCCGACGAAGGTCAACACGGTAAGGAACGCCGTTGCGATCACAGCCGGTTATCAGCTCAGCGCGGCATTGACGGAAGACGGTTCGGTGTGGGTATGGGGCCGCCACAACGGAACGCAGGGCAGAGACCCTTCAGTTGATCCTTGGTCGGTAGGTCCCGTTAAGGTAGACGGGGTGTCGGATATTACTAATATATCCCTGGGCAACGGTCATATTCTTGCTCTTTATAACAACGGCACAGTGTGGGCGTGGGGATCAAACAGCAGATTTCAGCTCGGACACGGAAACCGCACCGATATGCTGTATTGGGCGTATCCGACCCGCGTCGAATCGCTGAATAACATTGTAGATATTGTCGGAAGCTGTTTCTTCTCGGTCGCCCTTAAGGACGACGGTACTGTATATTGCTGGGGCAACAACGCTTTCGGAGTATTTGGGAATGGCACAGGGGGCAATTGGTCCACTGTCTCTATAACTCCCGTACAGGCAAACTCTCTGCCGGAGTTTCAGCTGCCCTTGCCCGTGACGCCCGACGCCGGCAGTTCAGGCATTGCCGCCGGCACAACGTTCACGGCGGCAATCCGGAGCGACGGCACGGTATGGACATGGGGCAATAACACTTACGGAGAGCTCGGAATAGGCACGACCGCCGAGTCGCTCGTTCCTAAGAAAACGAATACGCTGACGAATATTTCCGCCGTTTCGGCAAACAGCTCGGGCAATCACGCCGTCGCCTTGGAATCCGACGGTACGGTATGGACATGGGGGCGTAACAGTTACGGGCAGCTCGGTACGGGCAATCAAAACAATTCTCCAAATCCTGTGAAGGTAATCGCTCTGACGAATGTCGCGGCGGTTTCCGCCGGAGCGCAGCATACCGCCGCGGTAAAAACCGACGGCACGGTGTGGACTTGGGGTTATAACAACCAAGGCCAGCTCGGCAACGGTACGACGACCAACTCCTCCCTCCCTGTTAAGGTAAATTCTTTGTCAAATGTTGTAGCGGTCGCCTGCGGGGAATCCCATACCGCCGCGTTAAAGTCCGACGGAACGGTTTGGATCTTTGGCAACGGCGCGTCAACTCCCATTCAGGTCAGTGAAATCGATCATGTTTCGTCTATTGCCGCCGGTAAATCGCTGACGGCAGCGCTCAAACCGGATGGCAACGTATGGATATGGGGAGATAACGCTAACGGACAATTTGGAAACGGTACGACGACCGGCTCTTCGACCCCCTTGCGGATAAACGAGCTTACCAATGTCGTCAGCCTGTCCTTTGGAAAAAACCATACTGCGGCTTTACGTTTAGACGGCACCGTTTGGTCATGGGGACAAAACGCAGCGGGGCAGCTCGGTAACAACGGTAAGGTCAATTCGTATTTACCTGTTCGTACCAGTATTTTGACCGATGTCGCGGTAATCGGCTGCGGCTCTGCGCACGCGGCGGCTGCCAAGCATGACGGCACGGTATGGTGGTGGGGAGAGAGTTTAAATAACGGTTCGTTAACACTGTCATCCTTGCTCCCTGTTCAATCTTCGAACGTCGTTTATCTTCCTAACGGCGGAACAGGCGCGGCGCCGACGGAAACGTCAAAAAGTGCGGGAGTTATCTTTACGGCGGCGGAAAACAGTTTGACCGCGCCTGCAGGTAAACGGTTCAAGCAATGGAATACGGCTGCAAACGGCTCCGGCACGGCATATGGGGAAGGCGCGGCGATAACCATGCCGGGAGCAAGCCTAATTCTGTACGCCGTATGGGAAACCTGCGTAGCGCCAACGGTCACCACCTCTGTTCTTTCCGACGGCGCGATAGGGATCTTTTACAGCGTGACGCTTAACGCAGGCGGCACCGCCCCGATCGCGTGGAGTATCGCGAGCGGCGATCTGCCGGATGGGCTTAACCTGTCTGGCGGAACGATTACAGGTACGCCAACTGCTGTGGGAACCTTTGACTTCACCGTTATGGCGGAAAACTCGGTGGGATATGATACGCAGGATTTGAGTATTACTGTCGGGCTGGGTTTGCCCGAAAATATCCTGACGTTTTATACCGACAATATCACCGTATCTGCGGCGGCTGCAAGCTTAGAGGATGGCACGTACCGGTTTTACCGCGGCGGCACGCTTTTAGGCGATACCGCCCTCGTCGGCACCGGCTGTGTCATCCGGAAAATGGACGGCGAAACCGTGCTATCGGAAACGACCATTATCGTTAAGGGCGACATAAACGGCGACGGCGTTGTTGACGCGCTTGATGTTTTTTTGACAGACAGCGTGATGAATAACCATAAGACATTAAGCGGCATATATTTTTGGGCAGCGAATTGTGAAGAAACGGACAACAAAATAACCATCAGCGACCTTAGCGTTATTATGAACCTTGCCGTAGATAAAGCCGTTTAACATATACAAAAAACACAGTGAACTACCGTTCGGTATCAAACTGAATAAAAACCGCACAACGCGCAAGCGGCGTTGTGCGGTTTTGTTATCAATAGTGGCTGGAATTGAAAAAACACAAAAAACGATATGGTTAATTGTGAAATTATAAAAACTGCAAGCAGTCGAAAGGGCAAATCGGTACAAGGATTTTCATGGTCACAGACAAACAAATAAGTTTATTAATCATTTGGAATTTGTTAACATCTGCTCGCTATCCGGCTGTCCAAAAAACTGAGATTCATCCGCAATACCCTCCCTGCGCATCAGTCCGATACACTGAGTGCGATTATATACACCCAGCTTACTGTAAATATTGCCGGTGTGCGTTTTGACCGTTGCAAGACTTATGCCAAGCATCAGGCTGATTTCCCGATTGGTTTTGGCTTCCGACAACAGCTCCAATACCCTTTTTTCCTGTTGTGTCAACTGATTTATCAACTTCTCGCCGACGGCAATTTCCCCTTTTTGAGGTAAAGACTGAATAGACGATTGAAGCTGTTTTAACAAATCCTTCGCGTAAGATGTAAGCTCCGGCGACTGTGCGTGTTCCTGCAGCTTGCTCCTGCGCGTAACATAATAACTCAGCAATTTTGCCATTAAAACATATTCGTCCAAAAAGCTTCTGACATATCCCTCCTTCAAACCGATAGCAAGGGCGGTCTCTAAATAAGCTATGCTTTTCTGTAAATCGTTCCCCCTGTATTCTAATAATGCCAGCAGAATCAGTGTCTCAGTCATGCTGTGCTGACGGGCATTTTCTTCCGTAAAGCTTAACAGCCTTAAAAGTAAAAGCCTGGCATCCTCATATTTTTCTTTGAAAATCAGCGCTCTGGCGTAAACGATAAGTTCATACTCTCTAACTTTACTCATTTCTGATAGAAAGTTTAATTTAGAAGAAGTGAACCAATCCTGAACCTTTTTTGAATTACCTAAATCGATAAACAGGCGGCTTTTGAAAGCGCTAAGTGTATAGAACCAATGAGGTTTGCCTATACCTTTCAGCGTATTCTCACACTCTTCTAAAAGCTCTAATGCACCTCGCGCATCGCCCTCTGCCCTTCTTATCCGCGCAAGATTGACCGTTGCGGGAACAAAGGCGCCGGCACAGTTTGCCGCCCTCGCTTCTTCTAAGGCTTTAAGAAGATAAGGCAGCGCTTCCTCAAGACGGTTATTTTCATAAAAGTATTCGCCAATAGCTAATGGCGCATACCCCGGATTTTCTGAAATCATTTCTCTATAGCCTTGAATTACCTGAGCGAATTCTTCCGGAGTCCGGGCAAAAAACTTAACCAGTATACTGGCCGGACAGCGATAAAAGTAAATATCCGCCGTATTGAGGTCGTGATAACCGGGCATTTTGAGTTGTTTATTCTTCGCCGCCTCCGAAAGCAGCTTAACAAATGCTGAATCCCCCTTATGAATATAATAATTTGCCTCGGCAAGCGTGCATATGGTTAATTTATATTTATCCCCTTGCTGTTCAATACTGTCCTCTCTGAGTGTTTTTATCGTGTCAAGCCACTGGCGCGATAAATCAAATTGACCTATATCCGCATAATACAGCGCATATGTTCCGGAAATTTTTAAGCTTCTTCTTTTATACTCATCAGGCAGTCGCTCCACCCATGGCAAAATCCTGTTGAAATCGTTTTTGCGAAGAGCGTTGCCGGTGCTGTTCTCTGTCAATTCTAACGCCTCATCATACAATCCGCCGTCAATAAAATGACACACCGATTCCGGCAGCATTCCCTGTTCTTTGAACCAGAATCCCGCGTTTGCGTGAAGCTGCCGCAGCTCATCGGGAGACGTTTTTAGTAAAAGCTCATGCAAAAACGACTTAAACAGATGGTGATACCGATATTCCTGTTTTTGATTGTCCAAAGCAATCAAAAAACCGTTGGCATCATAGATTTCCATCAGCATACGCTGAGCGTTATCTTCCCCCGTGACCGCATTGCATATACCGGCGAAAAGTGTTTCCAGTATGCTGGTTTTTATTACAAAATTTCTTCGCTCATCGCTCCAGGTGCTTATAACCTCGTTATTTAGGTACTGTCCAATGTCCTTATTGGATTCCTTCAGACCGGCAAGGACATCGTCTTTCTTACCGCCGTCCCCCGCAGACATGGCTACGGCAACCAATCCGGCAGCCCAACCCTCTGTATAGTCCTGCACAGTTCTTAAATCCTCGTCATCAAGAAGGATCCCTCTTGCCTGATAAAACAAGACAATCTCATCCTCATTGAAACGCAGATCTTTTTCATTCAGATGTTGTATCTGCCATTTCAGCTTATGCTTTGCCGGATTGAGCTGTGGTACGTTGCGGCTGATTATAATCAGATGCATTTTTTCCGGCATATAATCAATCAAGTAGGATAAACCTTCCAGAATGGCATTGTCTGTTACGTAATGCAAGTCATCCATGACCAATAGAAAATCAAACTTTACCGCCGAAAGCTTATCAATGAGTAGATTGATATGGATATTCGCTTTCAGCATCTCCTGTGATGAAAAAACATATTCCGTTTCCTGGCATAAGCCGTTTTCTATATTCTCCAGCGCTATAGCCACATAACGCCAGAATACCCCTATGTTATCGTCCTTTGAGTCCAGCGAAATCCACGCCACAGGCAAACCGCACTGTTTGAGCCAGTCCAGTACGACGGTGGTTTTCCCGTAACCCGCAGGGGCCGTGAGCAAGGTAAGCTTGCGCTCCGACGCTTTACTGAGTTTTTGTAAAAGGTTTTCCCTGCTGACGATATTCTTATCAACAATCGGTGCTCGAAATTTAGCTTTTAGCAATATTCGCACTCCTTTTTTTTATTATAATACTAAATAAATACGATTTCAAGAGTATCCGCAGGATACGGCACATTTTGCTCTCATATGCTGTGCAGGATGCTGTTATGCTGTAATGCTTGATATAGTTATATCAAGATTGCCAAGGTATACGGCTCATCTTTGGACGGGCTGTTCTTCTTTACCTGCACCCTAATTTTTATCGACTCGTGTATCGTTAAAAGATAGCCTGATTTAGTGTCCTTTGAAAACAGCTGTTCAAAAGTGCCAACTATTGCTGCAAGATAAACTCCGCAAACTCAGAAAAGCCCGCAAACAGCGGACTTTCGGGTAAAATAAAAACCACCCGCCGATAAATTTTTTATCAGTAGGCGGTATTTGATGTGGCGGAGAAGGAGGGATTCGAACCCTCGAAACGCGATTAACGTTTACACGATTTCCAATCGTGCGCCCTCGACCGGACTAGGCGACTTCTCCGTGCCGCTTTGTGTGCCCGCGGTTTTCGGTTTGTCCGCTTAGGCATCGGAGAGCCATCCGATGCCTACCCGCTTCGTTATTATAACCAAAGCGGCACGTCAAAGTCAAGCGATTTTTTGTTTTTCCCGTCGTTGTTTTTCCGGTTATTATTAAATCAAAGCAAAATAATACCGATAAGCAAAAGCATAATCACGCCGGGGACAGAAAGGGTAAGCGCGACGACGACAGTCAAAAAATTAACGCCTACGCTCAACGCTATGAACTGACCTATGACTCCGACGGCGCAAAGCGCGCCGAGTCCGCCGACGGCGCCCGTAAAAAGAGCTTTTACAAAATGACCGCTTTTTTTAGCGGATATAAGCGTTAATACACATAAAACAAAAAGTATTGCAAATATATATAACGGAAAATCAGACAGCAACATAAAAACCTCCTTCTGAATAAATTCTATGCTTGTCGGATTCTAAAAATAATAGCGGCGCCGTTTATTTATTGTCCGTATTGAATATAATAACCTTAGAGAAGGATAAGGAGGAATTATCGGGAATGGATAGGCACAGCAGAACATACGAGCTTTACTGTTCAGTCGTGGGGCGCAATATTATTATCGAGGAGACAATGTATCACAACGGCACTAAAAGCGCAAAATGCCTTAACAGGAGCGTTTGCGAGAAGCGCGGCGGCTGTACCAACAGAATTCTCTCGCAGAGAATTCTGAAAACTGTTGAAAAATAAATAGTCAGGCGCTATAATTGCCAAAGGCGGCATTTGCCGCGAAAGGCGGATGAGACGTGCCGGAAAACAAAAAAACAGGGTTATACATTCACGTGCCCTTTTGCCGGAATAAATGTCCTTACTGTGATTTTTACTCAAATACCTTTGATAAAAACACAGCGGACAGATATATTTCGGCTCTTGTTTTTGAGCTGAAAGCTCGCGAAAGACTCGCCTCGTATATTGAAGGCGAGCTGTTCGCGGACACCGTTTATTTCGGGGGCGGAACGCCGTCACTCCTGCCCGCCGAAAATATTTCAAGGATTATGGACGCGCTTCGCGAGAATGTACGCCTTTCGGAAGACTGCGAAATTACGGTAGAATGTAACCCCTCATCGTCGTCGGAGAGTCTGTTTCAGGCATATAAAAAAGCTGGCGTAAACCGCGTATCCCTCGGACTCCAATCCGCTGTAACGGGCGAACGAAAAGCGCTCGGACGGCGCGGCACAGGGGACGAAGCTTTAAGCGCCGTCGAGTCGTGCAGAAAAAGCGGTATAGACAATATATCTCTCGACATCATGCTCGGCATACCCAACCAGACAGAAAGCTCGTTGCTTGACACTCTCGATTTCTGCCGCAAGAGCGGTGCTTGGCACATCAGCGCGTATATGCTTAAAATCGAGGAGAACACGCCGTTTTACCGTATGGGCGAAAAGCTGTGTCTGCCGGACGAGGAGCGCGTTTGCTCTCTATACGGGCTTTGCTGCGAAAAGCTCAGCGAGTACGGCTTTTCACAATATGAGATATCTAATTTTGCCAAAGACGGCTTTTACAGCCGCCATAATCTCAAATATTGGAGACTTGAAGATTACATAGGCTTAGGTCCCTGTGCACATTCGTTTTACGGCGGAAAGCGGTTTTATTTTTCATCCGATACGGAGTCGTTCATTCGAGGAGAAAAGCCTGTTTTTGATTGTACGGGCGGCGGACTTGACGAGTATATAATGCTGTCTTTAAGGCTTGTTTCGGGAATTGACCTTAAAGAGATGGGCGGCAAATACGGCGATAACAAAGCGCGGGCGATACAAGAAAGGGCGCGTCCTTTTCTCGGGACGCACCTTGTTGAGATTAAAAACAACCGGCTTTATTTAACGCGAAGGGGATTTTTGCTTTCCAATACCGTTATCGCGGAGCTTATTCCTTAACATCATCGGACATTATTACTTCTCCGCCCTCAAGCACTAACACATACAAAAGGTCTTCGCGTCCTAAAAGGAATGAGAGGGCTTTTTCTTTTCCCATAACGAAAAGAGCGGTCGAAAGAGCGTCGCAAAGGCAGCCGTCCTCCCCTATTACGGTAACAGACGCCAAATCGCTTTGCGCCGGATAACCTGTTTTCGGGTCTATAATATGGTGGTATGTCTTGCCGTCTTTTTCAAAGTAACGCTCATAAGCGCCTGAGGTGACGACACAGTAACCGCCCGAAACCGAAAGTCTGCAAATGTATTCATCCTGCGAAAAAGGGCTTCTGACCGCGACGCTCCAGCTTTTTTTATCGGGTTTATCACCGACAAGCGTTATATTTCCGCCAAGCGAGATAACGGCGGATTTCACTCCGTTTTTCTCAAGAAGGCTTTTAAGCGAGTCGCCCAAATAGCCCTTGGCTATTCCTCCTAAATCAATACCCATGCCTTTTCGCAGTCTTACGCCGCCCGTAAACTCAATGTTTTTATATCCTATAAAAGTCAGGGCATCCGCAATTTCCCCGCGGTTCGGGACGTTGTGTTCGCCGCCGTAAAAACCCCAAAGCTTCACGGCGGGATACACCGTTATATCGAACGCGCCGCCCGTCAGCTCTGATACCGAAACCGCTTTTTCTATAAGCGAAACCGTTTCCGGCGCGACCTCGGCGCTTTCGCCGCCGGAAGCGTTGAGCTTTGAAATATCGCTTGCGGCGACGCTTACCGAAAACAAGTTTTCCTGACGCAATATTTCGTCATAGCAAAGTGAAAAAAGCTCGTTCGCGCGCTCTTCCCGTTCGTTATATACCGTGATTTCCATTACGGTATCCATAGAGAAGAAGGTTTTAGAATAATAAACGCAACCGCTCTTTGCACAGCCGAAGCACAGCAGGAGCGGTATAACCGTTATTATGGCGCATAAAGCTTTCTTTGTCATGAGTTGTTGACTTTCCATACCTTTTCCGTATTCGCGCGGTGCTGGGATGCGGTAACGGCATAATATATAGTGCCGTTCTTATCATGCTGGAAGAAGTTGTAATCCGTACTGTCGGGGTAAAGCGCGGCTTTTATTGCGTTCAGCCCGGGATTGGCGATAGCTCCCGCGGGGAACCTGTAACAGAGATAGGTGTCATAATTTTGTACATAGGTTATATACTGCGACGCAGAGCAGTTCGGTTTTACAAAATCTTGAAGATAAGAGGTCGAAGAGTCGCACTGTAAGGTCGGGTACACGCCCGGATTGTTGAGGCGGTTGTGGAGTACCGACGATATAGGCGCCATCTGCTCTTTTGAGAAAGCTTCTCTTTCTATTACGGAGGCTAAAATAACAATCTGGTCGGCTGTATATCCGAGCTTATCCGCTTGCTTTTGGAACGCGTCCGTCCATTTATTTTCAAAGTTAGCGAGGAACCTTTTGACAACGCTCGACGGGGACTCGCCTATATAAAACTCATAGGTATCGGGAAATAAAAAGCCCTCAAGCACTCTGTGGCGCTTATCGCGGTTATTTATTCCGTTTAGAAAGCCATAGTCCTTTGAGAAGTCAATTTTTTCAATTGTTTGAAGAAACGCCGTTTTGCCGCAAACCTCATATGTTTCAAGCTTTTCGGCTATCTGGTCTACAGTCCATCCCTCCGGAAAGGTAAGCTTGACCGTTTCGGTCGATGTGGAGGGAAGCCTGATTTTCGCGAGCATCTTTTCAACGCCCATATCAGGGCTGAGACTGTAAACACCGGATGTATAGTTTTTGTTTTCTATCCCGAAAACGAGAGCGAACAGCTTACAGAAGCTTGAATTTGTGATAAGTCCTGCGTCGTCAAGCACGTCAATAACCTTATAGGTCGTGTCCTGACCGTCAATCTCCACCTCCATTGGCATGCTGTCTCTTGAAATTCCGAATATGTCGTTAATGGCGGTAATAAAATATGTGATAAGGAATACACTTAATACCGCTATTACTGCAAGAATAGCGATGAGAGACGACGCTGTGGGTACTATCCAGTTAGGTTTAAAATTAAAGTTTTTAAAACCTATCGGCGCCGCGCTCATCGAGGGTTTTTGAGTTTCGTTAGGAGACGCGGATTTTGCGGATTTCTTTTTCGCGCCTGCTTTAACATCCGGTGAATTTTGTTTTTTTATCTTTCCTCCGATTGACACTCTGCTGTTTGAACTCGGCGGGTCGGAAAAATATATCTCCCCGCTATATTTCGGCGTTTCCCCGTCGTCAAAATCCAAAGAAAACTGTTCGACGCGATTTTTTCTTACAACCTCGGAGCGGATTATGTCCGGGTCGAATTTTTTATTCTTTTCTTCCGGCTCATAAAGCTTAATCTCCTCTTCCTCGAAGCTTTGCAGAAGATCGTCAAGCGGATCCCCGGGCGTAT
>CAZQXZ010000059.1:0-12418 GCA_964597515.1 uncultured Eubacteriales bacterium
ACTGCTGATTAAGACGTTGCCAAGTAAATCATAAATAGATTTAAATGCAGCATCAAGAGACCTAAGGTCAAGCTTTGCAATAGTGATGTCCTCATTTATGTTTGCATCAAGCAACAGCTTGTCAAGCTCGTCACAAATAAGTGTGGCAACTTGGTCAGTTGTTAATGCAACGTCGTCAATTGAGTCATAATTAACATTGCCTTTAGTTATGACTACATTTCTGCGCACAGCAGCTTCAACGCCTATTGACATAACTCCGAAGAGCATGACGAGAGCGAGAAGCATGCTAAATAGTCTTGTAGACTGTTTCATTATATATACCTCCATATTTTTAGTATGCCAATACAAAAATACGCGTGCGACAAGAAATTCCCGCGATTATAACTACGCACCTAATTATAAACGCATAAATCCATGCGCTACGCTTTCCCCCTTTCTTTTCTGCCGCTTTGAGCGCGGCTGCTGATTTTTACTAACCGTGGGCGGGTTCCCGGCGGATTTGCTTGTTTTTAAGTGCTATCCAAATCCCCGCCGATAACAGTGCACAGCGCTGATTGCTCAAACGCTCAGCGGTGAGCCGCACTTTACGGTTCCCCGCCTGTGCACTAAGCGCCCACACACTTTTTTCGGTGAAAGCGAAGCGTCCAAAGCCTGTTGCTGCCTGCGCCAAGAGACACTTCACCCACTTACCCACCATTAGGTCAATTAGATAATATCAAAGGACAGATTAAATGTCAATACTATTTTCAAATTTTTTATTAAACTTTTCCCGTACTCTATATTATGTGCGCGCGTGTATTACAATATATTTGGACAAATCAAAAGTATTTTTGACGCCTTATTTTGTGATAAACTCATAATTATGTGTTTTGAGTGAAATTTATCGTTATTTTAACTTGATTTCATATGCAACTTGGACTATAATAACACTATATTTTGGAAGCTGTTACTTACTTTTCCCTTAGCTTTGCCAAAAGGAGTTTATTCGTGAAGCTGCTTGAAGACAGAATAATAAAGGACGGCATCGCTTTAGACGGCAGCGTTTTAAAGGTGGACGGGTTTTTAAACCACCAGATTGACGTCCTTTTTGCGGACAAGTTAGGCGAGGAGTTTGCCCGCCTTTTTTGCGGGCTTTGCGCCACAAAAATTCTTACGGTTGAAGCGTCCGGTATTGCGCTTGCCTGTGCCACGGCAAGATTTTTGAAGCTGCCTGTCGTTTTTGCGAAAAAAGGCAGCAGGGCAAATACCGGCTCTGATATATACTATGCCGTTTCTTATTCTTACACCCATAAATCCGAGTATATTATGACAGTTTCCCGAAAATACCTGTCGTCCTGTGATAAAATCATAATTATTGACGATTTTCTTGCAAAAGGCAGCGCCCTTAGCGGTCTTATTTCTATTGTGCAGCAATCAGGCGGCGAGCTTTCGGGAATTGGCATAGCAATTGAAAAAGCGTTCCAGGGCGGCGGCGACGCTTTAAGGCGGAAGGGTTTTAACCTTTGTTCTTTGGCAGTTATTGAGTCTATGGACAATGGCAACATTGTTTTTAGAAGGTAGCTGTTGAGATAAACATTTTTTTGGAGGAATGAAAATTGAGTAAGTTTCTGAAAGCACTTTCTCTCGTTCTCGCGCTTTCCATGGTTCTTGTTTTCGCGGCATGCGGCGGAAACGGCGGCGGCGAATCTGAGAAATCAACGGAATCCACAGGCGCGGCTATTTCTATCCCGGCAGATTTTAAGATTGGAATAATTCTGCTTCACGATGAAAACTCGACTTATGACAAAAACTTTATTGACGCCGCCAAAGCCGTACAAGCCAAGCTTGGGCTTAAAGACGAGCAGGTGATTTTTAAGTCCAACATTCCCGAGGGCAACGACTGCTACGAAACGGCGGCAGACCTTGCCGATCTTGGCTGCAAAATCGTTTTTGCAGACAGCTTTGGTCATGAGGACTATATGATAAAGGCTGCCAAAGAGTTTAAGGACGTGCAGTTCTGCCACGCCACAGGCACAAATGCTAAAACCGCAAATATCGAAAACTACCACAACGCTTTCGCTCACATTTACGAGGGGCGTTTCCTTGCGGGCGTCGCCGCGGGAATGAAGCTCAATCAAATGATTGCGGACGGCAAAATCACCGCCGATAAAGCAAAAATGGGCTATATAGGCGCACATCCTTACGCGGAGGTTATCTCCGGTCTTACCTCTTTCTACTTGGGCGCAAAATATGTCTGCCCGAGCGTTACCATGGACGTTAAGTACACTAACTCCTGGTTCGACATTGCAAAGGAAAAAGAAGCCGCTCAGGCGTTTATCAATGACGGCTGCGTACTTATCAGTCAGCACGCCGACTCCGAGGGCGCTCCGAAAGCCTGTGAGGAAGCAAAGGTTCCTAACGTATCTTACAATTTAAGCACAATCGCAATAGCTCCCGAAAGCGCGCTCATTTCCTCAAAAATTGACTGGGCGCCTTACTTTGAGCTTATTATCACTTCATATGTTAATAACAAAAAAATCCCGACTGACTGGTGCGGCGGCATTAAGGAAGGCTCCGTAATTCTTACAGAGCTTAACGACAAGGTTGCGGCTCCCGGTACCAAAGAGAAAATTGAAGAAGTAAAAGCGAAGCTCATTTCGGGCGATGTAAAGGTATTTGATACCAAAACTTTTACCGTTGACGGAAAAGCGATTACTACCGCTATATCCGACGTTATTCCCGACGATAAGTTCACGCCCGACACGGAGGCTGTCAAGGACGGTTATTTCAGCGAGTCCGAGTTTAGGTCCGCTCCCTATTTCTATATGCAGATAGACGGAATAACGGGCGTTATACCGAAGAGCTGACAATAGCTGACAGGTTTTTGAAACAATTCCTTAGTTTTTTAATGTTTCGGGCGGGGCGCGTTCTGCCCCGCCCGCGGTATTTATTCAGCTTTGAAAGGGAGGGCGCCGAATGGGCGGAAATGTCCCGGCAATTAAATTCTCCGGCATATCAAAACGCTTCGGCAGGGCGGCGGCTATAAGCAATGTAAGCTTTACCGTGAACAGCGGCGAGATACTTGCCGTTTTAGGCGAGAACGGAAGCGGCAAAACAACTCTTATGAATATGGTCGCGGGTATCTACTATCCCGACGGCGGTCAGATTTTTATCGACGGGAAGGAGGCTGTAATCAGCTCACCGAAGGACGCGTTTGACTTAAATATCGGTATGATACACCAGCATTTTAAGCTTATCGACGTGTTTTCAGCCGCCGAAAACATCGTACTTGGAATTGACGGCGAAAAGTACGATTTAAAATACGCCAAGGATAAAGTCCGCGCCACTTGTGAAAAATACGGTTTTTCCGTAGACCCCGACAAAAAGATTTATCATATGTCCGTTTCCGAAAAGCAGACCGTTGAAATTATTAAGGTTTTGTACCGGGGCGCAAACATCTTAATCCTCGACGAACCAACCGCCGTGCTGACGCCGCAGGAGACAAAACGGCTGTTTTCCGTACTCAGAAATATGCGCGACGACGGCAAAACGGTCATTATCATCACTCACAAGCTCCATGAGGTGCTTGAGCTTTCAGACCGCGTATGCGTTCTGAGAAAAGGCGAATATGTGGATACAATCGAAACGGCGAACGCCGACGCCGACCTTCTTACCGAAATGATGGTCGGCAAGAAGGTTTCGCTCAATATCGAAAGAAACGAGCCGCAAAACACCGAGGAGCGGCTTACCGTTAAAAATCTAAGCTGCCTGAGCCGCGACGGACAAAAAATCCTTTCCGGCATCTCGTTTACAGTGAGATCGGGTGAAATTCTCGGCATAGCGGGCATTTCCGGCAGCGGTCAAAGAGAGCTTCTTGAGGCTATAGCCGGACTCCATAAAGTCGAAAACGGCGAAATCCTTTATAATAACCCGCAAACGAACGAGCTTGACAATCTGCGTGACAAGACGCCGCCGCAGATACGCGCCTTAGGCGTCCGGCTTTCGTTCGTGCCGGAGGACAGGCTCGGCATGGGGCTTGTCGGCAATATGGATATAACGGACAATATGATGCTCAGAAGCTATAAAAAGGGCAGGTCGGTATTCCTTAAAAAGAAGGAGCCGCGAAGCCTTGCCGAAAAGATTATCAGGGAGCTCCAGGTTGTGACGCCCGACGCGCACACGCCTGTAAGAAAGCTCTCCGGCGGAAACGTCCAAAAGGTACTTGTGGGGAGGGAAATTTCCTCCTCCCCCACCGTTCTTATGGCGGCGTATCCCGTGCGCGGGCTTGATATAAACTCCTCCTATATGATATACGGACTCCTCAATAAGCAAAAGGCGAACGGCGTCGCCGTTATTTTCGTCGGCGAGGATTTGGATGTTCTCGTCGAGCTGTGCGACAGGATTATGGTTATAAGCTCCGGCAGGGTTTCGGGAATTTTAGACGGCACAACCGCATCCAAAGAGGAAATAGGTCTTCTTATGACGAAAGGGCAGGACGGCGACGGGATATGAAAAAAACGGACAAGCATCACGAACCCCTTATAAGGATTTCTAAAAAGGACTCGATGGAGTGGTATAAATCCTGGGCTGTCAGAGCCGCTTCTATTGTCGCGGCGCTGCTTTTATGCGCTGTCATAATAATTATTCTTACCGGATACAACCCTATCGAGATATATAAAGCTATGTTTTCGGGCAGCTTCGGCTCCGAGAGAAAGATTTGGCTCACCGCCCAGAAGGTCGCGCTGCTCCTTTGCATTTCGCTTGCCGTCACTCCGGCGTTCAAGATGAGGTTCTGGAATATCGGCGCCGAGGGGCAGGTTTTGGCGGGCGCGCTCGCTTCGGCAGCCTGTATGGTTTATTTGGGAGATAAACTGCCGGCGGTTGCGCTGTTCCCCATAATGGCGGCGGCAAGTATCGCCGCCGGTCTTGTCTGGTGCCTCATTCCGGCGGTTTTTAAGGCTCATTTTGAAACAAACGAAACGCTGTTTACTCTTATGATGAACTATGTCGCCATTCAATCCGTGGCATACTGCGTCATACTTTGGGAAAACCCCAAGGGCTCGAACACCGTGGGAATTATAAACGCCAACTCGCAGCTCGGCTGGCTGCCGCCTCTCTTTAATCAGAAATACCTGCTCAACATTCTTGTCGTAGCGGCGCTTACCGTGATTATGTATATCTACCTTAAATACAGTAAGCACGGCTATGAAATATCGGTAGTCGGCGAAAGCGAAAATACTGCGAAATATATCGGTATTAACGTCAAAAAGGTAGTCCTTCGCACCGCCGCCCTATCCGGCGCAATCTGCGGAATAGCGGGGCTTTTGCTCGTCTCCGGAACCGACCACACGTTATCTGCGACGACTGCCGGAGGGCAGGGTTTCACCGCCATTATTGTGTCCTGGCTCGCGAAATTTAACCCTGTCGTTATGATGCTGACGTCGTTTTTGCTCATCTTCCTCCAACGCGGCGCGGGTGAAATCGCCACTGCTTTCAGGCTCAACCAAAGCATATCGGAAATGTTAAGCGGCATTATCCTTTTCTTTATTATAGGCAGCGAGTTCTTCATTAACTACAAAATCAGTTTCCGCAAAAAACACCGCAAGGAGGATAAGAAATGATTGCGCTTATTGCTTCCTTCATAAAACAGGCTGTTATTCAGGGAATTCCCCTGCTGTACGGCTCAACAGGCGAGATTGTTACGGAAAAATCGGGCAACCTCAACTTAGGTATACCCGGCATTATGTATATCGGCGGTATTTCCGGCGTTATAGGCGCGTATTTCTATGAGAGCTACGGCGACACGTCGAACGCTTTTCTGTGCATACTGTGTCCGCTTCTCTCCTCTATTTCAGGCTCCGTGCTGATGGCGTTCATATACAGCTTCCTGACCATTACGTTAAGGGCTAATCAGAACGTTACGGGTCTTGTGCTGACGATGTTCGGCGTGGGCGTCGGCAATTTCTTCGGCGGCTCGCTTTCGAGTATTTTCGGCGACGGCGGTCAGATAGCTCTAAACACGACGGGCAACTATTTCAAGCAGAGCCTGCCCTTCGCGGGAAGGTTCGGACTGTTCGGCGAAACGTTTCTCACCTTCGGTTTTTTAGCCTATCTTTCCATAATCATCGCGCTCGCGTCCTCGCTTGTCCTTGAAAAGACAAGAATTGGGCTAAACCTTCGGGCTGTCGGCGAAAATCCCGCCACCGCCGACGCGGCGGGTATCAACGTAACCCTTTATAAATATCTCGCCACTTGCATAGGCGGCGCGATTGCGGGCTTGGGCGGACTGTACTTCATTATGGACTATATCGGCGGAGCGTGGACGAACGGCGGCTTCGGCGACAGGGGCTGGCTCGCGATAGCGCTTGTCATATTCGCCGTATGGAAACCGAAATACAGCGTCTTGGGCTCTATTCTGTTCGGCGGGCTTTATATCGTATATCTTTATATCCCGGGGCTTGCCAGAAACACGCAGGAGCTTTTCAAGGTCTTCCCGTATCTTGTCACCATTATAGTCCTCATACTCACGAGTATCAGGAAAAAAAGGGAAAACCAGCCCCCCGCAAGTCTCGGACTTCCGTATTTCAGGGAAGAAAGGTGAGGTTGTTCAAGTTGGAAGTTGGAGGTTGCAAGTATGCGGACTGAAGTCCGCAATGAACAGTGAACAATGAACGATGAACAATTTCGGGAGGACTCCGTCCTCACCTGATTATAATTGCCAACCGCAGGTTCCGAAACTGTTCACTATTCATTATTCAATGTTCGCTGATAAGTCGCGGCCGGAAAAAGAACAGCAAGCGATTTTAGAGCTTATTAAAAAAACGATAGAATATAAGCATATTTGAAATTACTAAACAGAAACGGACTCCCGCGCGGTCTGCGCGGGAGTCCGTGTTAATATGCCTTATTGTCTATTGACTCAATATACGAACCGTGATTTCACCATACGCTTCCTGCGCTTCAAGAAAAACATCGTAAATCCTTTTTACCTCAGTCTTGATATCCTCGTTTTTCTTCTTCGGCAGATATATAACCGTAATTTCCGCCGGAGTATAAATCATTCCGGTAACCGCGTCCCACAACGCGTCAAGGTTTTCGCCGTATCCGTCGGGTAACTGCAGTTCCCGCTTTAATATTTCGTGCAGTTCGCCGATATAGGCACAATCGGAAAAATCAAGCCGGATTTGTTTCAGCTCTCCCTCGTGTAAATTCTGTTTCATTTTATCACCCCAACAAGTATACATCATTCACAAAGAATTTACAATTTCAGGTCTTGACAAGCGGAAAATTATATGGTATTGTTTAGCAGGATTAGCACTCCGCCTGTTAGAGTGCTAACACCGCCAAGGGAGGTGCTGGAATGGCGCAGATAACGCAACGGCAGGGAAAAATACTCTCGCTTATAATCGAAAAATATATCTCAACGGGCGAACCTGTCGGCTCGAAGTCGGTTTGCGAAGCCCTTGAAAACTGCGATTCATCCGCTACTGTACGCAACGAAATGGCACTCCTTACGGAATACGGTTTTCTTGAACAGCCGCACACCTCGGCGGGGCGCGTACCGTCTCAGAACGGTTACAGGTATTACGTAGACCATCTTATGACGCGTTACGAGTTAAGCTTAGAGGAGCAGGAGCGAATAAGGCTCTGGCTCAAAGCGTTTTCGGGCGAACCAGACCACCTTCTTGAAAAGGCGGGCGAGGTTTTGGCGCGCATTACAAACTGCGCCGTCGTATCCTCAACGCCCTGTGCGGGAGACTCTCTGATAAAAAAAATCGAGCTTTTGCCTTTAAGCAGAAAAACGTCTATGTTAGTGCTTCTTACATCGTCGGGAGTCTTGAAAAGCCAAGTTATAAGGCTTGACAGCGAGCTTACGCTTGATATGGTCGAAGCGTTTTACAACGTCATAAAGACCCACTTCTTAGGCAGGCGCGCGGCGGATACCGGCACGGCGTTCTTACAGACCCTTGTGGCGGCGCTCGGTGAAAAGGCGTTTTCGCTTTCCCCGCTACTTATAGCGGTATGCGCGCTGTCGCAAAACGCCTCGTCCACGGATATTTACAGGGTCGGGCAGAAGAATATTCTGACTCATAAGGAGATGGCGGACAGCGCGTCCGAGCTTATGGATTTTATTCATAAGGACACTCCTATAAACGCGCTTTTGGGCGCGCAGAAAAAAGACCTTAACATTTCAATCGGCACCGAAAATATTTTCAAAGAGCTTCAGAATTCAACCACTATTTTTTCGAAATACGCCGTAGGCGAACATGACAGCGGCGTAGTGGGCATAATAGGTCCGACAAGACTTGATTACGCTCGGCTCATTCCCGGAATACAGTATCTGTCAGGCATTGTCGGGACACTTCTTTCCGAAGCGCTTGAAGACAATTAAGGAGAAGCGATATGTCAAAAAAGAAACCTGAAATCAATGAAAATGAAGTTGAAAACGAGGAAATCATAAAGCGGCAAAACGAGCTTGAAACGCTGAAAAGCGAGCTTGAAGCGTCCAATGACCGTATCTTGCGGCTCGCCGCCGAATATGATAATTTCAGAAGGCGCACGTCAAAGGAAAGGGAGCTGTCTTACTGCGACGCCAAAGCGTCCGTCATAGAAAAGCTTCTGCCGGTCCTTGACAATTTCGACAGGGCGCGCATAAACGAAGCGTCCGACTTAGACAGCTATAAAAAGGGAATTGAAATGACATATAATCAGTTCGTTTCAATTTTAAGCTCGCTCGGCGTAGAGTCGTTCGGAGAAAAGGGCGACGCGTTTGACCCGTCTTTCCACAACGCCGTTATGCGCGCCGAAAGCGACGAAAATCAGGAGAATACGCTTGCACAGGTCTTCTTAAAAGGCTATAAAATCGGAGACAGGGTTTTAAGATGCGCCGATGTGCAGGTTGCAAACTAAATAAATATCAGTACAGGAGGAAAAAATTATGTCAAAAGTAATAGGTATTGACTTAGGTACCACAAATTCATGCGTGGCGGTTATAGAGGGCGGCGAGCCTGTTGTTATCGCCAACGCGGAGGGCGGCAGGACTACACCGTCTGTCGTCGCTTTCAGCAAAGCCGGAGAGAGGATGGTAGGTCAGGTCGCCAAAAGGCAGGCAGTCGCCAACCCTGAGCGCACCGTATCCTCAATAAAAAGGCAGATGGGCTCGGACTATAAAGTAACCGTAGACAATAAGAAGTACACTCCGCAGGAAATTTCCGCAATGGTTTTAGCAAAGCTCAAAACCGACGCAGAAAGCTATCTCGGCGAAAAAATTACAGAGGCTGTTATCACGGTACCCGCGTATTTCACCGACTCCCAGCGTCAGGCTACAAAGGACGCGGGCAAAATTGCCGGTCTTGAGGTAAAGAGGATAATCAACGAGCCGACGGCTGCCGCGCTCGCCTACGGCATCGATAAAGAGCAGGATCAGAAGGTTATGGTCTATGACCTCGGCGGCGGCACGTTTGACGTTTCCATTATCGAGATGGGCGAAGGCGTTCAGGAGGTTCTCTCCACCGCGGGCAACAACAAGCTCGGCGGAGACGACTTCGACCAGAGGGTTATCGACTGGCTCGCCCAGGAGTTCAAAAAAGAAAACGGCATTGACCTTCGCGGCGATAAAATGGCTGTACAGCGCCTGAAAGAAGCCGCCGAAAAAGCTAAAATCGAGCTGTCCGGCGTTACGACGTCCACTATCAACCTGCCGTTTATCACAATGACGGAGGCGGGCCCCGTCCACCTTGAAACCACGCTTACAAGAGCGAAGTTCAACGAGCTTACGGCAGACCTTGTCGAAATGACTATGGGACCCGTTCGCCAGGCAATGAGCGACTCCGGGCTTAAAACCTCGGAAATCGACAAGGTGCTTATGGTAGGCGGCTCATCGAGAACGCCCGCAGTCCTTGACGCCGTAAAATCCTATATGGGCAAGGAGCCGTTCAAGGGCATCAACCCCGACGAGTGCGTGGCTATCGGCGCCGCTATTCAGGCGGGCGTCTTAGGCGGAGAGGTCAAGGGACTTCTGCTGCTCGACGTCACTCCCCTGTCGCTCGGTATCGAAACGCTCGGCAGCGTCTGCACTAAAATAATTGAGCGCAACACGACAATACCGACCAAAAAGAGTCAGACCTTCTCAACCGCCGCCGACAATCAGACATCTGTTGAAATCCATGTTTTACAGGGCGAGAGGGAATTTGCCAAGGATAATAAAACACTCGGTATGTTCCATCTTGACGGCATTTTGCCCGCGCGCAGAGGAACCCCTCAGATTGAGGTAACGTTCGATATCGACGCCAACGGCATCGTCCATGTTTCCGCCAAGGATTTAGGCACGGGCAAGGAGCAGTCTATCTCGATAACGGCTTCCTCTAATATGTCTAAGGACGATATTGACAAGGCAGTCCGCGAGGCGGAGAGCTTTGCCGAGGAAGATAAACGCCGCAAGGAGGAAGTCGATACGCGCAACAATGCCGACCAGATGGTTTATCAATGCGAGAAAACTCTGTCCGAAAGCGGCGACAAGCTCTCCGACGAGGATAAAAACGACATATCCGCCAAATCCGAGGCACTTAAAGAGGCTCTCAAAGGCGAGGATATCAATCTTATAAAATCGAGGCAGGAGGAGCTGACAGCCAAGTTCTACGAAATCTCCGAGAAGCTGTATAAATCTACCGCGGACGCCGCAAATCAAGGCGGCGAGCAGCAGGACGCGCCCGGCGAGGACGGGTACTATGAAGCCCCGTATACGGACATTCCCAACGACGACAATCAATAATATAAAACCTATGACCTCACCCGTGAAAAAGCGCGGGTGGGGTCATAACAGAGGGTATTATGGCTGAAAAAAGAGATTATTACGAGGTTCTCGGCGTTTCTAAAAACGCTACCGTTGAGGATATTAAAAAATCCTACCGCTCCTTGGCGAAGAAATATCACCCGGATCTCAATCCCGGCGACAAGTCCGCGGAATCGAAATTCAAGGAGGTCAACGAGGCATACGAGGTGCTGTCCGACACGGATAAGAAGTCGAAGTACGACAGGTTCGGTCATGCGGGCGTAGACCCCAATTACGGAGCCGGTCAGGGCGGTTTCGGAGGCTTCGGCACAGCGGGCGGCAGTATGGAATTTGACCTTGGGGACTTGTTCGGTTCGTTCTTCGGCGGAGGCTTCGGCGGTTCAAGGGGCGCAAACCCGAACGCTCCGAGGCGCGGCAGCGACATAAGGGTTTCGGTCACTTTAAGCTTTGAGGAGGCCGCCAAGGGCTGTACGCGCACAATAGAATTCGGACGCGTTGAGGTATGCCCCGAATGCTCGGGAAGCGGCGCGCAGAAAGGCACGTCCGTCCAGACCTGCCCCGAATGTAACGGCAAGGGTCAGGTTTCTGCGCAGCAAAGGACGCCGTTCGGCGTCATACAGACCTCCAAAACATGCCCGCGCTGCGGCGGCAAAGGCTCGTATACCCCGTCGCCCTGCCCCAAATGCAGCGGAAGCGGAAGAATAAGAAGAAACGTCTCGCAAAGCGTCAATATCCCGGCGGGTATCGACGACGGTCAGATGTTCTCTGTCAGAGGCGAGGGTAACAAGGGGCTAAACGGAGGACCTCCGGGCGACCTTGGCGTCGCCGTCAACATTAAGCCGCATCCGTTCTACGAGCGCGACGGCTACAATGTATGGTGCGAGGTCAACGTAAGCTTCGCCCAGGCGGCGCTTGGAGACGAGCTGAGGGTGCCGACACTTGACGGCGTCGTTCAGTACACGCTTCCGGCGGGAACCCAGCCGGGCAACGTATTCAAGCTCAAAAACAGAGGTATTCAAAACATAAACGGCAGAACAAAGGGCGACCAGCTTATAAAAATCGTCGTTGACGTCCCAAAGGAGCTGACCGAAAAACAAAAAGAGCTGCTTATGCAGTTCAACGCCTCGCTCGGCGCCGCGCCGCCCAAAGGGGACGATAAGAAGGACTTTTTCGGGAGAAAAAAGAAGAAGTAATCCGTAAATGCGGATTTAGTTGGAAACGGCAAGTTGCAAGTCGCAAATTTTTGAACCTGCGGTTGGCAATTAAATTAAAATAACCAAAACAAAGGACTCAAATCTTGATTGTGATTTGAGCCCTTGTTTTGGTTGTTTTTAAATTATAATCGGGGTGCGGTCAAGCGCCCGCCAATAAAGCAATTGCATTTTTTCGGATAAATCACGCAGCTTTGATTTTGCCACAGCAACCCACGCCTTTCGTATTACTATAATAAAACAAGAAAACACGAGTGAAATATTCGGCTTACGCCAAATGTGAAAGTGAAAAATAAAGAATGAAGAATGAAAAGTGACGAATACAAAAAGAAAAAGTCGCACCACAGTGTGACTTTTTCTTTTTGGCACGCCAGGAGGGATTCGAACCCCCGACCTTTTGGTTCGTAGCCAAACACTCTATCCGGCTGAGCTACTG
>CAZQXZ010000060.1:0-12343 GCA_964597515.1 uncultured Eubacteriales bacterium
TCATTGAGAAGCAGACGGACATTATTTTAATCTGAGTCTCCGTGGGATACTGTTCAAGCTTATACCTCTCCACAAGGGCGTCGTAGCAGTTTTGGGCGGTGGCGTAATCGTTCAGCCGCAGCATATCTCCCGATTTCATAAACTTGATTTCAGTGTCCGCGCCCTCCTTGAACTGAGGGTTTTTGCCGTCGTCAAATATTATCGGAAGAGAACTTTCCCACTCCAAGCCGGCATTTTCAAAAAGCTTGATTAAAGCCGCAACAACCGTATTGCGCTCATCCTGCTTTTTATACGAAGGGAATTTATCATAGTCGAATATTATCGAATTGCCCTGGCGGTTTGATACGAGCGCCTCTCCGTTTCGGTCAAGGATTACGCCTCTTGCCGCCGTGACCTTTCTCTGCGAAACGGACGTGCGGTCAACTATATGGGCGTATTTTTCGGCGTCGGTTATCTGATATTTAAATAAAATTGCAACAAAGAAAACAAGCGCCGCGCAAAACAGCGCTGAGCCTTTCAAAAGTCTGCTTTTCCTGACGTTGTTAATCATATTGCTGTTCCCCGAAATTCCTGTGTGTTTTTATAAACGGCTCTGATTAGCAGATACAGCAAGGGAGATAAAATCATGGTGTATACAAACGACGGCAAATAAAAATTCAAGACGAGTCGGGAAACGTTCCCGACGCCCGAAAAGACATAGAAAACGATGATGTAAACGAGGATATTGACCAGAAGCCCCGCCGCCGTAAGAACAAAAGCCGCCGCCGCGTTGTTTCTCATAAAATAGCTTATCATAAGCGAGCAGACGAACGCGGTTAAAAACATCATTATAGCGAAGTAGCCGTCTTTTACCGACGAAATATCCCATATCATGCCCGTAAAAGCGCCCAGCAGCGCCGCCGCATGCCCTTTTTCAAACATCCCTATATAAATTGTCAAGGGTATAAGCAAAAACGCCCTCGCCCCGAACGGCTCGGGAAAAATTCCCGCGGTGTTCTGAACCAGAGAAAGCAGCAGGATGATAAGTATAAGCGCCGCCCGGCGTTTCATTAAGATTTTGTCATAAAACATAAAAATCACTCAGTCAACAGTAAAGTCATCCTTCTCGCCCTGACCGGCGAAAGCGGTCAGCACGAAAACGCCGGAAAGGTTTGCCGTATCACAGGCGGGCTTTACCGTGGCGTATGACGAGGTGTCCGCTTCGTCGTCCTCAACGGTGACGACACAGCCGATAACAAGACCCGCAGGGAAAATCCCTCCCGCGCCGGAGGTGCTGACAATACCTCCCGAAACTATGGCGGTAGTGCTTTTCAGGCCGGAAAGTCTGAAAAGCCCCTCTTTTAACAGCTTCGCGTCGCCCGTGACAAATCCCTTTTCGCCCGTGCCCACCTCATACGCCCCTATACTGACGCGCGGGTCAAGCACGCAAAGCGCTACGCATGTGGTAGTGTTGACCTTTTTAACGATACCGGCGACGTTGCCGTCACACAGCACGGGGTCGTTGACGCTTACGCCGTCGGCGCTGCCGACGTCAAGAACAAAAGAGAAGCCGGCGTCGGCGGCGTCCCGCGATATAACGGTTGCGTAACAGAGGAGGAAATCGGGGTTTCTCTCTTTGAGCCCGAGGCTGTTTTCGTAGTCTTTGACCTTCGTTTTCAGCTTTTCGTATTCGGCGAGTTTTTGCGTGCTTTGTGAAAGCTCTTTTTCAAGCTCCCGTATCCGTTCAAGATAAACGGACGAGGATTTGAATGACGCGGCAAAAGAGCCGGCCTGAGCGCTCAGCGCGGCGGCGGCTTTTTCAAGCGGTGAGAATACCGTCGAAACGATTGACGTAAAAAACGAGGAGGAGCCGTGCGACACGGCGGCGAAAAACACGCCCAAAAGCAGAGCCGCCGCGCAAAGACCCGCTACCTTTACCTTTGACGAGCGAAAAAACCTGCGCATAGCGTTTCCTCTCAATTATTTTTTAAGAGCCTTAACGGGTCCTTTTCAAGGCAAATTCCCGTGCCTCTGACCACGCAGTCGAGCGGGCTTTCGGCAATATGAACCGGCATACCGGTTTCGGCCTCAATCAGCTTGTCAAGACCTTTTAGCAAAGCCCCGCCGCCCGTCAGCGTAATTCCGCGGTCCATTATGTCGGCGGACAGCTCGGGAGGAGTTTTGTCAAGCGTAAAACGGATGGTTTCGAGTATCTGGTCAACCGGATCTACAAGGGCCTCTCTTATTTCCTCGCTTGAAATCTCGATACTTTTCGGCAGCCCGTCAATCAAATTCCTGCCCTTGACGTCCATGGCGCCCTCGCCCTCGTAAGGATAGGCGGAGCCGAGTTTGATTTTTATATCCTCGGCGGTACGCTCTCCTATAAGCAGATTGAATTTTTTCTTTATATAGCTGATAATCGCCTCGTCGAAATTATCGCCCGCGACTCTTATCGACCTTGATGTCACGATGTCCCGAAGCGAGACTACGGCAACCTCGCAGGTGCCGCCCCCTATATCTACCACCATGCTCCCCGCAGCCTCCGTTACGGGCAGACCCGCGCCGATAGCGGCCGCCATCGGTTCCGCGATAAGGCTTACATATCTCGCGCCCGCGCTTCTTGCGGCGTCGTGGACAGCACGTTTTTCCACCTCCGTAACGCCGGACGGGATGCAAATCATCACTCTCGACCGGTTAAAGAGCGAGCCGCTGACGGCTCTTTTTATAAACTCCTTGAGCATGTCCGCGGTCATGTCAAAATCGGCTATAACGCCGTCCTTTAACGGGCGGACGACGGAAATGGAACCTGGGGTTCTGCCTATCATATCCTTGGCCTCGTTGCCGACGGCTCTTACGGTTTTCGGCACCGACCTCTCGTCGACGGCGACGACGGACGGCTCCCTTATGACAATACCTTTCCCCTTAACGAACACAAGGGTGTTGGCAGTACCCAAATCAATTCCTATATCCTGTGAAAAAAACATCAGCATTTCTCCTTAAGACTCTTTAAGGCGGCGAGCGCGACGTCGGGAACGTCCGTAATAATACCGTCGCATCCGGCTTTAACAAGCGCTTCTATCAGCGCCGCTCTGTTGCAGGTCCACGCGTTTACGGCAAAACCCTCCTTATGGGCGCGCTCTATATATTCCTCGTCCGCATAAAAATAAACGGGGTGAAGGGCGTTGCAGCCTAAGCTTTTCGCAAAGGTAAAGGGGTCGTCGAATATTTTTTCGATAATTGCGCTGTTAGGGTCATAGAGCAGCCCGGTGGAAACAGAGCTTAAAAGCCTTTTTGATTCGAGCAGCACCTCGTCGCTGAAGCTTGAAATCAGGAGCTTGTCAAGAAGCCCGAGACCCTGCGCCTGCTCAAGGGTTTTTTCCACAACCGTGAGATTGCCGTCAAGAGGGGGCTTGATTTCAATGTTTATGATACTAAATTCCCTGACGACTTCGAGGAATTCACGGAGAGTCGGGATTTTCTCGCCCTTAAAGCTCTCGTCGAAATACGAGCCGAAGTCATAGGAGCGAAGCTCCTTTAAGGTCATATCCCTTATAAACCCCGAGCCGTTTGAGGTTTCGTCAATATCGTAATTGTGGCAGATCACCACGTTATCGTCCTTCGTTAAATGCACGTCGGTTTCAAAGCCGTCGCATTTCATTTTACTTGCCAGCTTAAAAGAGGCGAGCGTATTTTGAGGAGCTTTCACGCTTGCTCCTCTGTGCGCGATAATTAGTGCCATTGTTTCTCCTTATATTTTTATATATTTTCGGTTTTATCGGTGTTTCCGACAAGCTCCCCGCCCGCGTATTCGATATTAGTTATGGAAAAGACGTTTTCAAGCTGCCTTTTCATAACGTCAAAGCTCTTTAAACCGCTTTGACCCGCCGTAACGAGCAGATAGCCGAGGCGGCGCTTTTTTATACGCTGAGCCTTGCCGTCCGAATAAAAGCCTGTATAGTAGGGCTGGAGCCTGTCTATAAGAGCTTTCAGAGGGGACGGAAAGGACATATTGTAGACAGGCGAGGCGAATACGATAATATCCGCCGTTTCAAACAGCCCGAAAAACTCTTCAAGGTCGTCATACCGGCATTTTCCGTTTTTATCGCAGAAGCCGCATCCGACGCAGGGCTTGGGATTTTCCTCAAAGGCGTTATACCGCCGTATGTCACATCCGGCGTAATTCGAGAGGAACTCGTCCAAAAGCGCCTTGGTGTTGCCGTTGGCTTTGCAAAAGCCTTCCGTGCAAAGCACTTTTAACGAGCCGTCATTTTTCCACGGCGTTTTTACAGTAGGAGCAGACAATATCATCACCCTTTTCAATAAAGAGAGCAGGAAGGTAATCCTCGGTACTCGTTATACATTCCGAATTTCCGCAAAACAGGCCGTGGGTAGACCGTATGTCGTCGGGTTTTATAAGCCTTCCGGCGCGGCCCTTGAACATCTTGAAGATTAAGGTCATAACGGCGTATACGCCGTATTCGAGCTGGTCAAAATATTTCGCCCTGCAATCAAGGTCAACATATGCCGGAAGCTCCGCGCCCCTCGGAAACGGGTGCAAAATCGACATATCGGGCTTCGCGGCGAGCATCAGCCTTTCGCCGAGAACACATCTTTTGAGGGCGCCGCCGTAGTCGCCGTCGGACGAAAAAGCCTCTCTTTCCACACGCGTCATATAAAGCACGTCAAGGTCTTCTATCATATCCTCAAGCGAGGATACGCTGTCAAACTGCCTGCCGTTTGACAGCAGCGCAGACCTTACGGTTTCGGGGATTTCCCTGTTTAAGGCGTCGCAAAACAAGAAGCTGTTGCCGTTGTAAACGCCGAGGCACTTAGAAAGCCCCAAAACCTCGTCCGCTTTGACGTTCCCGCAAAACCCGATTTTCATATTTGAAATGTGGTTTTGCGTATACCAGATTGCCGCAACGTCCCGCAAAGTGTCGCACGGAAGGGAAAAAGAGCTGTCGCCCGCGTTGATTACGGGAACTGTGGCATATACGGACGCGGCGAGTGCGGCGCCTTTGAGCGGGTGGCTTACCGCTAAGATATCGCCTCTTGAAGACGCCGTAAGGATGTTGTCCTTAAAGCTTTGTGCGGGGCAAAGCTCAAAAGGCAGGGAAAAGCCGCCGAGGCGCGATATCGCCGCGGCGAAAGCGGATTGCGTATTCCTGACGGGCTGCGCGAAAAGATTGACGAGAGACCTTCCGGCGCAGTCGCTTTTGAACATATTCGTATTGTCTCGTATAGAGCCGAGAAGGCGTATCGTTTCCATAAGCTCCTCGCGCGATAAATCGCCTATATCGAGAATTCTCGCATTGTTCACGGATGACTCCTTTCTGTTGATAATACAAAACCCCTGACGCTGCCGCAGGCAGTATTCGGACACACTTAGTCAAAGATACAAACTGCCGTTTATCATCACATCGCCGCGGGTCGCTCGCAGGAGCTTTGCGGCGTATAGAACGCGCCGCTGTTTGAGCTGTCTGTAAAGCCGAGCATAATGTCGAGTACATGATAGGCGAACGAGCCGTTCGTTCTGTGCGGCTCGCCGAGCCTCAAAGCCTTCGCCATATCCCATACTCCCAATCCTCTGCTGTTGTCGCTGTAAGGACGCGTGACGGGAACCTCCTGCCATTCGCCGGAGCCGCGCGTGATTTTTACGGGACCGCCGAAGCCGTTGGGGTCGGGAACCTGCATGGAGCCTTTTGTCCCATATATCTCAATACGCGGATTGTCCGCCCTCCAAATATCGAACGAGGTAATGATAGTACCCGCCGCTCCGTTGCAAAACTCCATAACACCGGCGATATGCGTATCGGTTTCTACCGGTATCACCTTGCCGTTTTTCTTTTCGCTCGTAATGGTTCTTGTCGGGAAGGATTTTTTCGAAATGCCGCAAAGGCGGCTGACCGGACCTAAAAGGCTGACGAGCGCGCTTACATAATACGGACCCATATCGAGCATCGGACCTCCGCCCTTCGCATAGTAGAATTCGGGGTCGGGATGCCAGCTCTCGTGACCGCGGCACGTCATAAACGCCGCCGCCCCAATCGGCTCGCCTATTTCGCCGCTGTCAAGGATTTCGCGGCAGGTCTGAATGCCCGCCCCCAAGAAGGTGTCGGGCGCGACGCCGACAAGCAGACCCTTTTCTTTGCCGAGGCTGAAAAGCTCCTTTGCGTTTTCCCTGTTTATGGACATCGGTTTTTCGCTGTGGGTGTTTTTTCCCGCTTTCAAAGCCTCTATCGCGACGCCGTAATGCTCCTCGGGACGCGTGAGGTTGACCGCTATCTCTATCTCGTTATCCTTAAAAACGTCATACATCGTCTCGTATATAACCGGAATGTCGAAGCTTTCCCGCGCGTTTTGCGAACGCTCGGGAATTAAGTCGCAGACGCCCTTGACATAGATGTCCTCACAGAACGTCTGCGTCAGATTTTCAAGATAAATGGGGCTTATATTGCCGTTGCCGATAATCGCCACAGGGACTTTTTTCATAAAGAGGCCGTCCTTTCCGTATTTCAGTTTTCAGCTTTTTCTTTTTCGGAGTTCGCGTACATGACAAATCTGTCGCTCACAGTATCAAGGAAACCGCCGCAATGGAAAGCCACGCGGTAGCGGTATTTGAGGGAACCGCCCTCGGCGATTTCGACGGGTCCCTTAAAATACAGGTTGTTGGCGGCTAAAAGACCGTAGTTGCGGATGTGCCATGTTGTGGGATACCGAAGGTTCGTCTCGCTGTCAAACACGGCTATACCGTATTCGCAGCCGTCCGAGAAGCCGGAGTAATCGCACCAGTGGGCGGGTCTGCCCCAACATTCGCGCTCGCCCTGCCCGCCGTAGGAGTTTATCATCCTGCCGCCGTTTAGCACCTTGAACTTCTCGTTTACGCGTATTCCGAGAGGACCCGCCTCCTTTGTAGCCCCGAAAACAACGGGACCGTAGGACGCCTTGAACGTGATTTCTATATCTGCGTACCTGCAATCCTCGGACTGATTGTAAAAGGTGAATTTTCTGCTCTCGTCAACGATATCGGAGCCGTCCTTTGTCCTCCAAACATTATGCGCCCTGAAACTGCCGTAAGCGCTGCCCGAAACGATTTTACCGAGTTTTATGTGTTTTTCTAAGCCCTTGCCGCCCGGCTCGTTCCAGAAATCGTATCCGTTTACGTCGCCGACGGCGACGATAAGGGAACGCTGATGCGGATGCTCGGTCGAGGAAAGGTCAAAGCGCGTATAGCCCACACCGTTTTTGCCGAAAATGGGTCCGAGAAACGGCTTCGCGAATTTATCCGCATAGACATAGGAGGTAAACCTTTTTCCCGAAATCATAATATCGAGGGAGTCCGCCTCCCTGCCCGCCGAAATACTGACAGAACCGTGCGCCGGTTCGTCGCTAAGAGTAAGCTCAAGCTCATCGTCCTTTTCGGCGGTTACAATGACTGTTACGCCGCCCTTCGCCGCCTGAGCCGGAAAGACCCTGCCGTCTTCGCAAACGGCGCTTTTTACCGTATCGGGAACCTCGCGCGAAGTATCAATAAAGATAGGCTCCTCAATACATTTACGCTCAATATCAATATCGATTTTCATTCTTATGTATCTCCTTTTTCGCAAAACAGCCGTTTAACAGTCTTGTAGGAAAGCGGACATTCGTCATAAAATTCCCCGGGTGAGAAAACACATTCCACGCTTATTTTACCGCTGTATGATGTTTTTTTCAGCTCCTTCGCGAAGTCTTCAAGGTAACTTGTATCGCCCTTGCCCGGCGCCTTTCTGTCAGGCCCGCTTATGTGTATATGCCGCAGCGCGCCGGTATAGTCTTTGAGAGACGCCGGCGGCTCGTTTTCGACAAACATATGGTAGGAGTCGGCAAGCAGGAAAATCCCGGGGAGATTTAACTTTCTGACAAGAGCGAAACCCTCGCGAACGGTATTGACGCAGTTCGTCTCTTTAGAGTTCAGAGGTTCAAGCGCCGTCTTAATTCCGTATTCAAAATAAAACTCGGAGCAGATACTTAAAAAAGCCTCAACGCGAGATATACCGGCGTCCTGTGAAACGCCCTTTGGGATGCTGCGCGCCTGACCGCTTCCGAGGATTACATATTCTGTTTTAAGCTTCGCCATACGGCGCATTGCATCGCTCACATAATCGCGTAAAATGGAGACATCCGTCCCGAAAAGCGGCAGGGATGGCGGGACAAAGCTGTTGCAAACCTCAATGAAAACCCCCGAGTCCGCCGCTTTGTCAAGCTCATCCTCCGAAAGCCCGATAAGCGTTCCGACAGTAGCCTCGGCAAAGTCAAATCCCGTACCGATTATATAATCGCGCCCTTTAATCAGCGCGTCATACGCGTAAGCCTTTTCACCGCCCGTTTGCGGCATAAAAGACGCGCCCGGTATACAGCAGCCAAGTCTGTACATATTGACCTCCTGTCAGAAGTTTTTTCTGTCGCTTAAAAACCTGTCTACGGTAAGACCGTCCAAAAGCGCCGCGTCCTTGCCCTCAATAGCCCATTCAAAGCCGCGCCTCATCATTATTTCGGAGTTCGGCGACTTTTTAAAAACGTCGTCTGTATGACCTAAGGAGCTGTAAAAAACCCTGCCGTTGCCCCACAGCTTTTTCCAGACCACAGGCATATCAACGGCTCCGTTCGGTATGTGATAATACTGCGCGACGGGAAAGCGCGTGGTCGCGAGCACATAAACCGCGGGGTCGACATGCAGATAATACTGCTCGCTCGTCACCTGAAAATCAGAAAGACCTCTCGTCACGGCGTCGTCGGTATCCTTTTTGATATTTACCGTGTATTCAATAATCCCGCCGGGGTGGGAAACCCAGTTGCCGCCGGTTAAAAACTGCCACTCGGTGTTGTTTCGGAAGGAGTCGCACATACCGCCGTGATTGCCGCCCATTCCGACTCCCGACGCCACCGCCTTGACGACGTTCGAGCATCTTTCGCCGCTAAGCTCTCCGCCCGTCCAGATAGGGCAGATGATGTGCAGGGATTTCAGGTAGTCAAGGTCGTCATACGCCGCAAGCGTGTCCGATACTTCCACCGACAGACCGAGCTCCTCAAGAATTCTCTTAAAACGGGTGGCGACTTTCTTCGGCTCGTGACCGTCCCAGCCGCCCCTGACGATTAACGCCTTTTTCATACGCAAACCCCAAACATTAGATTTTAGATGTTAGATAGATAAGAGGAAAAACTTGCAACTTGCAACTTGCAACTTCCAACTTAATTATACTTCGGCAGCCAGTCTCCGTGCGCTTCTATGAGGTCGTCACAAAGCCTTATGGTGTCGTCAATAGACAGCTCGCCGGAGCAATGCGGGTCGAGCATCGCCGCCTGATAGATATAATCCTTCTTACGCGTTACGGCGGCTTCTATTGTGAGCAGATGGACGTTTATCATAGTCATATTCATAGCGGCAAGCTGAACGGGGAGCGGTCCCTGCACGCAGGGCTGGACGCCGTACCTGTTCACAAGGCAAGCCACCTCTACGCACGCTTCCTTGGGCAGATTGTCAATAAGTCCGGTATTAAGGACGTTCCCGCCGATTTTATACGGAACATCGGTAGTTATCGAGTTCATAATAGCCGAGGCGTACTCATGGGTCTTGCGATGTGAAACCTTATTGTCCATATACCTTTCCTTCGCCTTTTTCCATTCTAAAATCTGACCCACGCAGCGGCGGGGATATTCGTCGAGCGGAATGTTGTATCTTTGTATAAGCTCGGGATATTTGTCCTTGATAAAGAAATTGTTGTATTCGGCGTTATGCTCGCTCGACTCCGTGCAGTAATAGCCGAAACGGCGGATATATTCGTATCTTACAAGGTCGTGATGGTCGGTTATCCCGCTTTCAAGCACCTCGCACGCCTTTTTGCGGATTTCGGGATATAGGTCCCTGCCGTCGTTATCGTATACCTCGAGCAGCCAGCCCATATGGTTGATGCCCGCGATTTTTTCCTTAAAGGGCATTTCATAGTCGATATCAAGGTTTTCAAGAAGACCTCTCGTGCAGCCTTGCACGGAGTGGCATAAGCCCACGGTCTTGACGCCGGTGTACCTCTGCATAAAGCCCGCAAGCTGCGCCATCGGGTTCGTGTAGTTTAAAAACCACGCGTTCGGGCAAACCTCCTCCATATCGTTTGCAAAATCCTTGAGGACGGGAATAGTCCTAAGCGCCCTGAATATGCCGCCTATCCCGTTGGAGTCGGCAATCGTCTGGCGAAGCCCGTACTTCTTGGGTACTTCAAAGTCGATGATTGTGCAAGGGTCATATAACCCTACCTGAATGGCGTCAACCACAAAATCCGCGCCCCGCAGAGCGTCCTTGCGGTTCTCAACTCCGAGGTATTTATTTACTTTCGCCCTGTTCTCGTTGATGTTTCTGTTGAGAGCGGTAACCATTATGTACGACTCCTCAAGCCTTTCGGCATCAATGTCGTAAAGGGCTATGTCACTCTCGCGCAGCGACTCTGTCAGCATAACGTCTCCAAGAACGTTTTTTGCGAATACCGTGCTTCCGGCACCCATGAATGTGATTTTCATACATTATCCCCCATTTTTAATATTTATGAATAAGATTTAGCGTTTTTGAGTTAAATCAGGCGCGGGATTTACCCGCCCATAATTTGCGAACTTAAATTTCAATCGATAAACTTCCCGTAATGCAGCGGTTCGATAAAGGTTTCAAGCTTTTTGAGCGTCAGTCCCGCAAGCTCTTTGACTTGTTTTTGAGAAAACATATCGCGAACATATGAGGAGACGCTTTCAAGCATAACGGATATAGGCGGGTCTCCCGAAGGCGTCATCACGACGTCTTCCCCCTGGAATGAAAAGCGCAGGTTGCGTCTCGATAAGGACTCAACGGGTCTTATCCATATTTCAAGCGTATAGTTGTCAAGCCAGAACGCCGCCCCCGCCGCCGTATAGGGGGTTCTCGCAAGAAGGATGGGAGTCAGAACGTACCGTCCGTTCATACCGCAGACAATCGTGTTGACCTCGTCGCGCTCCTGCCATGAAAACAAAAGCTTGCCGTCTGAAAAATCAAAACGGACGTTATCGATATTTCCGGCCTTATATTTTGTCATATAAACCGCCGCTGTCGAGAGAACGCTCATCGGCGAACCCACATTGTTTAGCAGCGTATCACTTTTAAAATGAATGGTTCTGCCCGTGATGAAGTCTTCAAGAGGGCTGCGCCTTTCCGACACGGGAATTTTATCAATAGGTCTGTTTTGAACGAACTCTGTGAATTCGGGGCTTGCCTGTGCGGTCGGATCCTCTTGCGTAAAGCCTTCCGATTTCAAAATGTCAACCGCCTCCCAGAACGCGCTCCCGTCCGGCGCGCAGGCGGTTACGGCGACTACTGTGTCTCTGTCCTCAAGAACGGTTCCTATCTGGCAGTACATACCGTCCGCGCGGTATTCGTTTTCGTTTTCTATCCAGATACAGTATCCGTATCCTTTTTCCCTTACGGGACGGCCGCTTACGGCGGTTTGATTGAGAGTGGCGTTTGCCGCCCAGCTTTTCGGAATAATCTGCTTATTTTTCCACTTGCCCTTATTCATATAGCACATCATAATTTTCGCGAGGTCCTCGGTTTTAAGGAAGATACCCCATCCGCCTGCCTCAACTCCGCCGTGGTCTGTTTCCCAGAACGGCTTTTCAATCCCGAGCGGCTTAAAAAAGCGCTCAAACAGAAAATCGGTAACGGTAGTCCCCGTGACCCTTTGTAGGATGGCGCACAGCGCATATATGTTTTCGTTCACATACTCAAATTTTTCTCCGGGGTCGGAAATCCACTTGGCATCTAAAAGATGCTTCATCCAGTCCTTATCGGTTTTTTTCAGCAGATAACTCGGCAGCTTTCCCGAGGTCATCGTAAGCAGATGGCGCACTTCAAGCTTTTCAAGCTTTTCGTCCCTTTTTTTGGGGATGTATTCGGGAAAAATATCTACAAATCTTGTGTCAAGGCGCAAATATCCCTCGTCTACGGCGAAGCCGACCGCCGTCGCCGTAACGGTCTTGCTTACAGAGTACATAATATGCGGCATATCTCTTGAAAAAGGCTCCCTATACACTTGCGCCGCGACTTTCCCGTGGCGGACGACAATCAGACTGTGATAACGCATGCCCTTTTCTTCCATATGATTTATCATTTTCATAAACGCTGCTGAGGAAATTCCGACGCGCTCCGGAGCCTTTGCCCTCGCGAGCCGTTTGCTTCCGGCCGGCATATGCTCACCCCGCTTTTCCTTTTTACTTAGAATACCACATATACTCGCGCAAGTAAACCGAAATAAGCAAAAAATAAAAAAAGGCGGAGGAAAATCCGCCGCCTGAAAAATCCGGATTAAACGGT
>CAZQXZ010000061.1:0-2739 GCA_964597515.1 uncultured Eubacteriales bacterium
GCCCGCCGTTGGCAATGCCGTATATGAAATTTTCTTTTGGGGTCACGTACCGCGAGCTGAAAGTTTTTTCAGCGGCGTTTTGGTCTGACTCAGCTATCACCCTTCAAACTTATATGATGAAAAAATATTACTTCGCCGATGCCGTTTCTTTCTTTTGCCTCATAAGGAGTTTATCGACGGGGAAGTAGATAAAGAACTGAAAAGCGCTGCACACCATCGTGGCGGCGTTGCTCGCTATCGTGTCCCCCATTGTGAAGCGGTTTACAAACCAGTCCTTAAAAACAGATAAGCGCTACGGTGAAGACGATATAAATGGTTAGCGTCAAGGGGATGTTGTTATCGGCGTTAAACGTTTTTTCGCGGTTTACGAAGAAAGCGACAATCTGCGCCGTTACGTTTGCGATATTGGAGGAGAGGGCGTACCCGAGACCGCCCGCAGCTATGCTGTAGCTGAACACGAACCAGTGAAATTCCCGCTCTCCGAGAGCTGCCACGGCGGGAATAAGAGGAAGCAGGTTGAGAAGCGAAAACTGTACGATAAAAGCGAGCAGACTGACAATGATAAATTTAACGAACTGCCATGCCGTTTCAATCATAGAGCCCTTTTCTTTCGCGCTGTTGTCAAGGTTTTTGAGTTTTCCCATAGTATTTCCTCCCGTTATTAAGATAGATAATTCTTATATTCTAATTTTTTTATTCTTTTTTTGCGGTGAATTTCTCAAGCGCGTACATGCTCAGGATAATCACGCCCGTAACGCAGAAGATACCGAGCATTCCCTTGCCCATTACCGGAAGGGTTTCAGACAGGCTTTTTAAGTCGAACGCAAACTTCAATAACATTTAGCTGCCTCCTTAACCGACAAGATTGAGTATCAGTCCGCCCGCTATGACCGAGGCAATTTGCCCCGATACGTTGACTCCCGTGGAGTGCATAAGCAAGAAGTTCTGATTGTCTTCGTCAAGCCCCATTTTATGTACCACGCGCGCCGACATCGGAAACGCCGATATGCCTGCCGCGCCTATCATCGGGTTGATTTTGTTTTTAAGAAACAGGTTGAGAAACTTGGCGAACATCACTCCGCCTATCGTATCAAATATGAAAGCGACAAGACCGAGGCAGAGGATTATAAGGGTTTCCTTCGCTAAAAAGTCCTCCGCTTTCATCTTGGCGGCGACGGTAAGACCGAGAAGGAGGGTTACGAGGTTGGCGAGCACCTTCTGAGCCGTTTCCGAAAGACCGTTTACCACGAGGCACTCGCGAAGCAGGTTCCCAAACATAAGGAAGCCGATAAGCGCGACGCTTCTCGGAGAAACCAGACCGGTTAGCATCGTGATGATAATCGGGAAAAGAATTCTTGTAAGCCTTGAAACCTCTTTCGCCTTGTAGGGCATGCGTATTAGGCGTTCTTTTCTGGTAGTGCAAAGCTTGATAAACGGAGGCTGGATAATAGGCACGAGCGCCATATACGAGTAGGCGCACACAATGATGGGTCCAATATAGTTGGATTTCAGAAAGTTTGCTACGAATATCGAGGTGGGACCGTCAGCCGCGCCGATTATGGCGGTGGCGGCGGCGTCCTTGATATCAAACCCGAGGAGAGCGGCAACCGAGAATGTAAAGAAGATGCCGAACTGCGCCGCCGCCCCGAAAAGCATAAGCTTCGGGTTACTGAGCAGCGGACCGAAGTCAATCATTGCGCCGATACCGATAAATAACAGCAGCGGGAACAGCTCGTTTGCAATTCCGGCGCTGAATAAAACATCGAGGACGCCTTCCTCTGCCCCGGAGTCAAATATCTGTGTGACAGCGCCCGAAAGAGGAAGGTTGACAAGAATTGCTCCGAAGCCGATGGGAAGAAGCAGCGTCGGCTCCATCTCCTTTTTTACGGCGAGGTAAATAAGAACAGCTCCTATCACCCACATAACAACCATTTTCCACTCCAAATTCAGGACGTTGCCAAAGAGCTCGTACACTATATCAAATCCTTCCGATTTATACAGACAAATAACCTGCGGGAACAACAAATATACCGCCATTATTATCACTTGTGAATTGTAACACAAAAACAAAGGCTTTTCAAGTTTTACGCCTTAAAATATTTCTTAAAAGCGTTTTGTTTTTGCGATATTTATGATAATATCAATATATAAAAACGGAGGGAAAAATATGAGAAAAATCAAAGTTGCCGTAATCGGCTGCGGCGCGATAGCGAGTACCGCGCACATACCCGCTTATATGGAATGTAAAGACGCCGAAATCAAATATTTCTGCGATATAATTCCCGAAAGGGCGGACGACGCCGTTGACAGGCTTGACTGCGGAAAAGCGGTTTATGACTATCACGAGATACTTGACGACGATGAGCTTGACGCCGTTTCGGTATGCACGCACAACGATATGCATTCAATAATATCGACAGACTTTATGCGTCACGGGAAAGCCGTCTTGTGCGAAAAGCCCGCGGCGAGAATTCTTTCGGAGGCGCTTGAAATGCAGAAGGTCTCGAAGGAAACCGGAAAAATTCTCTCGATAGGCGTCTGCAACAGGTACAGCAACGCCGTAAACCATATTAAGAAGCTTATTGAGGACGGCGTGCTCGGAGAAGTACACCACGTTCACGCAAGCTTTCGGGCGCACCGCTCGATACCCGGAATAGGCGGGGACTTCACGAGGAAAGCCGCGTCGGGCGGCGGCTCGCTTATCGACTGGGGCGTGCATTACTTAGACCTGATTATATA
>CAZQXZ010000061.1:2749-12141 GCA_964597515.1 uncultured Eubacteriales bacterium
CGAGCGGCGAGGCCTTTTGCAAGCTCGGTAAAAACATCAGGGAATATGTATATAAGGGCATGTGGGCGGAAAAGACCGCGGATTTTGACGGTGTTTACGACGTTGACGACTCCGTAACAGGATTTGTCAGAACAGCGGGTCCCGCCATCTCCTTTATCGGCGCGTGGGCGCAGAACATAGCGGAAAACGAAACGTATATAGACTTTATGGGCGACAAGGGCGGCGTCAGGCTTCAGTACGGAAAGAGCTTTCGGCTGTTTACGTCGAGAGACGGGATGCTCCTTGAAACAGACCCCGATTTTAAGACGAACGATATGCACAAGGACGAGGTGTTCGACTTTGTGAGATGCGTTCAAAAGGGCGAACGCAATCGAAACGACATCGACAACGCTATTATAACCTCCAAAATTATGCAGGCGATATACGACTCGTCCGACTCGCATACTGAGATAAAGATAAAATAACTCAGGCAGGAGTGAAGCCATGGATTTATATCAAAAAATTGTTGATTTCTGGAAAAACCGTCCTATAAAAACGGAATTAGACATTGATTTGTATCTTGATAATTTCAGGATTTTATTTGCGTACCATTCCGGAAAGCTCGAAAACGAGAATATAACTTACCACGATACCCGTGAAATCTTTGAAAACGGAAAAGTGCTGAACTTTACGGGCGATACAAGGGCGGTTTTTGAACAGCAAAACCAAAAACTTTGCTATGAGTTTCTCAAACCCAAAATAGCCGCGAAAGAACCTGTCGGATTGGAGCTTATCAAGGAAGCGCACGCCGTTCTGACAGGCGGCACTTATAACGAACGCCGATTTATACAGTTAGGGGAGCGTCCCGGCGAATTCAAGAAGCATGATTATGTAATAGGGCTCGGGGAAGTCGGCTCGCCGCCTGAGGATGTTGAGAACGATTTGCGCGAGCTGCTCTGTGAAATGGCGGATTATGCCGATAAGGACGCTCTAAAAGTGGCGGCTTACTTTCATCTGCGGTTTGAGCACATCCATCCGTTCGCCGACGGCAACGGACGGACGGGGCGCGCTTTACTCAACTACTATCTGATGATCAACAACAATCCGCCGCTGATTATTTCCGATGCTTAAGGCGCAGTATTACGCGGCGCTGGAACGGTACGATACCGGCGAGGACTTAGAGTCTATGTACGCGTTCCTTATGCGCCAAACGGAAAAAACCTGGGGGAAAACGCTGAACAGACAAGGAAATGATGTATGCCCTTTGGGCAAATGATGTTCCTTCGGGAATGATGTGCGCTGCGGCGCATAAGCATCGGAGAGTCATCCGATGCTTTAAGGTAAAATATCAATAAAACTCTCTGATATAGCCCTCGACGTCGCGTCTGCTTCCGGTGAACGGTCCCGGCGTCTCCATTTTCAGCGAGACTGCGGCTGTCGCCCACAGCAGGGAGGTTTCGATACTGTTGTTTTGCCTTTCGTTTATATAAGCGGCGAAGGCGGTATCTCCTCTGCCCGTTCTGCCGCTTAAATTCCGCGATTTTACGGGACGGGTGTAAAAATTATTGCCGTCGTAAGCCAAAACCTCGGTGTTGTGCGTGATGAGTATTTCTTTCGCGCCCCACGAGAAAAGCGCCTCGGCGGCTTTTTTGCGGTCGGGTGTTCCGGTCAGTATCTCGGCTTCTGCGGCGTCAGTTTTCAGGTACGAGATAAACGGGAGCATCTCTTTTTTATCAGTCCAATCTTTGAAAATCATATTCCCGCCGTTTTTCATATCCGCGCGGCGCAGGCACGCCTGTACGTCGACGGCGACCGCGCCCCTTTTTGCGCACAGCTTAATCGTCTCATTGTCAAAATCACCGTATATGAGCCCCGCGAAATGGTATATGCCGGCGTTTGCGCCGGGGATGTCCTCGGCGGTAAACGGCGTGCCGCGGGACAGGCAGGTGCATACGCGTCTTTCCTTATCAGGCGTCAGATACCGGTTGCGTATGGACGTTGAGCTTCCACCCTTCAAGGCTACGATATTTTCCTTTGGGATTGTAAAAGCGTTCAGCCTGTCAAAATCCTTCTTTGCGAGCTTCGTTACGGCAAGCACGTTATGACCGAGCGCATATGCCATCGCGCTTGAAAACAGCACGGCGCCTCCCAGGACCTCAACGCCGTTTCCGTCGTGGTCGATGTTGTTGTCAAGAGAAATGTGCCCTATAATAACCGAGCTGTACTCAACCTTCGGGCGCGTGTGTTTTAAATCTGTTTTATCCATACCAAAAATCTCCTTTATTGACTTTGACAGCAAACGGCTGTATAATTAAATAATAGCAGAAAAAGGAAAAAAATTCAATGAAACAAGGCGGTCTTTCAAAAAATCTTGCGGATATCAGCACGCTCAAAGAGCTGCTTTCGCGCCACGGCTTTTCATTTTCGAAATCCTTGGGGCAAAATTTTATTATCGACCCGCAAGTTTGCCCGCGAATGAGCGCGAACGCGGGTCTGGACGAAAAAACAGCCGTAATCGAGATAGGGGCGGGGATAGGCGTTCTGACGGCGGAGCTTGCGAAGCGAGCGGGAAAGGTTATAGCGTTTGAGCTGGACAGGCGGCTTCTTCCGGTACTCGAAGAAACGCTCGGAGAATTTTCGAACATTGAAATCATCAACGAAGACATCCTGAAAACGGATATCCGCTCTCTGATAAACGAAAAATGTAAGGGTATGCGCGTATGCGTATGCGCAAATCTTCCGTATTATATCACCACGCCCGTCATAATGGCGCTTCTTGAAGGCAAATACGGTATCGCAACGATTACCGTAATGGTGCAAAAGGAGGCGGCGGCGCGCCTTTGCGCGCCCGTAGGCTCGCGCGAGGGCGGCGCGGTAACGGTAGCCGTAAACTATTACGCCGAGGCCGAAAGGCTGTTTTCCGTTGCGAGAACGGCGTTTTTGCCGCCGCCCAATGTGGACAGCGAGGTCATAAGACTAACCGTCAGGGAAGCGCCGCCCGTAAACATAACCGATGAGATACGCTTTTTTAAACTGGTAAAAGGGGCGTTTTCGCAAAGACGGAAAACGCTTAAAAACTCCCTTTCGGCGTCGCTTTCCATACCAAAGGAAAGAACCGCGAAAGCGTTGTCGGATATCGGGCTTAATGCGGATATAAGACCCGAAAGACTGACAATGGACGATTTTGCGGTTCTTTGCGCGAAGCTCTTTTAACGGGAACCCTAAAAAAGCAAAGCTTAAATGTTTTGGTTTTACATTTAAGCTTGTTTTTGGGAAACTGCTGCCGGTAAGACTCCCCCAACATTAAGAGAGAAAATCTTCGATAATTTCGGCTATGTGAACCTTTTCGGGATCCTCCTTTTTGAGCAGTGCAATTACCTCTGACGCGTAGTCTTCGGAAAGTGTGAAATCCTCAATTTCGTAAACGGTCTCGCCGCTTATATCCGCGCGTATTCCGTAAACAACAGTCGGCAGAGCCAGAGGTTCAAATTGTTTCTCGGTGCGCAGAAGCGAATATTGTGTCTTTAACATTGTATTGCCTCCCATTTCATTATAATGCAAGCACAATATTACACAAAAGGGAAGCTATTGTCAATAGAAAAAGTGAAAATAGTTCACAATTATTTTTCCGAGTTAATACTTTAACGTGTTGCATTGGAAAAACACGTGTTTATTTCACAAATAAAAAGCGGAGATGTCTGTATGAATCCGAAAGCAAAGAATGATAATTATAGAAGATTGGCGTATATCGTATCGCCGCTTTTGACAGCCGTTATAATGCTTGTTATTTATTTGATGAGAAATATATACCCTTTCGGAAGCGGTACAGTCATAGATATTGATTTGGGAGACGGCGGCATTCCCTTTTATTTGCATTTTTATGACGTGATACGCGGCGGCGCCTCATTCTTCTATGACTGGACGACGGCGGCAGGGTTTGAAAGATTTGCGTTTCCCGCCCTGCTTACACCGTCGGTCTGGTTTTTAGCGCTTTTTCCGAGAGAACTGGTTTTTGACGCGTTTTCGTATCTGCTTCTAATTAAGCTTGCTCTATGTGCTTTTTGCGCTTCCGTTTTTTTAAAGAACACGTTAAAAAATCTCGCCTTTCACTGGATTGTTATTTTCAGCCTTCTGTACGCGTTTTCGGGATATAACCTTCAATACTATACAAATATAGACTGGCTTGACACGGCGGCGCTTTTCCCGCTGATTGTTTTAGCCCTGCTTCATATTTTAAAAGGGAAAAGCGCCGTTCCTTTTATACTGATAATGACATATCATCTTATTGTCAGCGTTTATCTTTCCTTTTTTATATATTTATTTTTGATTTTTATCGGCGGCGCGTATATATATACGTTTATAGAAAAAGAGGACAGAAAAACGGCTGTGTTCAGGTTCGGCGCGGCATCCGCGGCGCCTCTCGCGATAAGCCTGCCGGTTTCGGTTTTCGCGCTCTCCTCGATTTTCGCAACATCAAGGTTTTCCAAAATCGCCGATATAAGCAAATTGGATGGACTTACTGATTTTATTGCAGGCATCATAAACAGAGGCGTCTCATTGGACAGAAATAAGGTTTTTATGCTCGCGGGTCTGGAATTTACAATTGTCGCCCTGTGCGCTCTTTGGATAAGGTATAAGCGCGACAGGAAGGCGCCCGTATTCTTTACGTCGGCGTTTATGTTGTTGGCGGCTCAGATTGTATTTGAGAATGTCAACCTGCTGTGGCACGGAGGCTCCTATGTGCAGTTTCCTTTTCGCAACGGGTTTATGCTGTCCTTCGTGATGTGCTGGTGCGGCGCGTATTACTGCGCCAATCACGGCGCTTTTTACAATCGAAAATCTAAATATAAGGTTGTAAGGTATATATTCCCCGCTCTCGCGGTTATATCGTTTTACGTTACGATCCCCATAGTCAGGCTCTGGTCTCATATTGCCAACGGCATAACGGTCAACCAATATAATATGACTGCCGCGGGGAAGGCGGCGTTTGGGAATTTTTCAGCCGCGTTCACAGTCGTTTTAGCCGCGTTCTTCTTTTTTATGACAATAGGCCCGAGAAAAATCAGAACGGTTTTTACGGCGTCCCTTATGGTTCTCGTTATTTGCTTTAACGCGTACGGTTTTATCGGAGCGCATACCGGAAACAACATCAACAGGGCAAAATACAGTCCGGCAAGTCATTCCTCGATAATGGAAATAGCGCAATCCGATGATGTTATGAACAGGATTAACTGTCCGGACTCGTCTCTTTCGACTAATTACGCGTATCTGATAAAAAGACCCGCGATTTCAAACTGGACGCACACGCTCGATATACCGATACGCCAGGCGTTTTGGGATTTAGGCTTCGGCGCCTGCTATACGCGCGTCCTTGACGCGGGCGCAACCGTGTTTTCCAAGGCGCTGATGAATATAAAAAATTCGGCGGGCGCCGTCGGGCTTGACGAGGAGCTTTACACGCTTATAGATACATCCCGTGAGGGGTATCGGTATTACGCGAATAAATACACGCTGCCTCTCGGACTTGTTTTTGACGGCAATATTAAAGACATTAAGGTACAAGAGGATGTTTTTGAATACCAGAACAGCATATACTCCTCGCTCACGCGCACCGGCGCGCCTCTTTTTGAGAAAGCGCAGATAACAGATACGCAGTATACGGAAAACAACTCCGACACAAAAACCAAAACAACCGAGCTGACGGTAAAAATAAAGGAAAAGAGCGTGCTTTACTTCCGCTTGAAGGTGAGCGATTTGGTGCCTACATGGTCAGCCTTCGACGGCTGCGATATAAGCGTCAACGGTAAACCGTTTGCCGTTACCGCCAATGTTGCTGGCATGACCTCCCGCTCGTATCCTCAGACGTACAACAACGGCATATTGGAGATAGGGGTTTATGAAAACGAGGATGTTATAATTGAAATTAAAGATTTCGGGACGACCTACGAGAACGAGATTTATACAGTAAAAACAGAAAGCCTTGAGAGTCTTCGCACCCTGTACGGCTATGAAAACGAGTATAGCGCGGGGGAGCGAAGCTTTAAGATAACGCTTTCAAGCGACCAGAAGGGGGACTATATGTTCCTTCCGATTACCTATTCGGACAGCTGGAAATGCACCGTGAACGGAAAAGAAGAGAAAATTGAACAGGTGCTCGGCGATTTTATGGCGGTAAGGCTTTCTGCGGGAGAAAATAACGTGGAAATGAAGCTGTCCGTCCAAAAAAACGTTATAGGCTATATAGCCGTTTTGGGTCTGCTGATATCGGCGGTTACGGCTTGTTATGTCATTGAAAGAAAGAAAAAAGAGCATCCGCGGCTTTTGCAAAAATCCGCTTCGGCTGTTTTCGCGCTGCTGTTTTCTGCGGCTATACTCTTTGTATACGCGCTGCCTGTTGCGGCGAGCCTTAAAATCCTGATAAAGGAATTGCTCTCCAACCTATAAAAAATTCGCGCGGCTCAAACAGAACCGCGCTCCTCTTAGTGTGCCTTTGCCGGAAATCGAATTATCTGTATGGAGATGATTTAATGAAACCGAAAACAAAAAGCCGCGGTTACAAACGGATTGTGTATATTTTCAGTCCGCTTTTAACAATCGGGATTATTTTTGTTGTGTATAGCTTGAAGGGTATCTATCCTTTCGGAAGCGGAACGATTGTAGATATGGATTTATTTGCGATTTCAGTGCCTGTTTATACAAACTATTATGACATATTTCACAAAACGGCTTCCGCTTTTATCGATTGGTTTACCGCTGCGGGCGTTGAAAGGTTTTCGCTTTCCGTGCTGCTTTCTCCGTCAATCTATTTTTTGCTTTGTTTTTCAAGGGATATGCTGTTTAACGCGTTTTCGTTGCTGTTTGTTATAAAAATGGCGGTTATCGCGTTCACCTCGTCGATATTTTTTAAAAAGGTTTTTCCGAAGCTTCCGCCGTACTGGATTGTTATATTTGCTTTAATGTATACGTTTTCGGGCTTTGATTTGCAGTATTATACCAATATGGAATGGCTTGACGTTGTCGCTCTGTTTCCAATTCTGATTTTGACCGTTTTGCGTATGTTCAAAGGCAAGAGCATTTTGCCGTTTACTCTGTGTATGACTTATTTACTTGTGACAAACGTCTATTGCTCTTTCTTTATTTTTCTGTTTTTAGTTCTTGTCGGCGGTCTGTACGTTTTTATTTATATGGATAAGAAAGATAGGAAGGAAGCCGTTTTTAAGCTCGGGGCGGGCGCCGCGGCTTCTTTGGCTGTCAGCGCGCCGGTATCCCTTCATTCCCTTTATTTAATTTTTTCAAGCTCGCGGTTTAAGTCGGTTGTGGACGGGAGTTCCGTCGGCGGCGTTACGGATACGCTGCTGGATGTTTTAAATACACCGAATACAACCGAGTATCCGAACAAAATACTGATGCTTGTAGGTTTGGAGTTCGCCTTTGTCACGCTTGTTTTGCTCTGGGCAAAATATAAACGCGACAAAAAGGCGCCGCTGTTTTTTACCTCGGCGTTTTTAATTCTCGGCGCACAAATTTTATTTGAAAATATAAATCTCATATGGCACGGCGGTTCCTATATGCGTTTCCCTTTCAGAAACGGGTATATGCTTTCGTTTATAATGGTATGCTGTGCCGCGTATTACTGTGAGCGTTATGATATCTTGCGCGATAAAAAACCAAAGTTCAAAGCGCTTTCTTATCTTCTGCCCGCCCTGTCCGTCATATCGCTGTATATTATTGTTCCGTACTGTCTGGTGTGGGCTGAGGTTTCAAGCGATATTATAACGCTGCACTATAACTCGACGAGAGGCTATTCCGCGGTTTGGACATTCTTTTATACCTTTGTCGCCGCGCTTTGTGGCTTTGTACTGTACAGGTTCATTGGTTCGAGAAAATTTAGGACGGGGTTCACGGCGCTGTTGATAACGGTTGTGATAAGCATCAACGCCTACGGATTTATCGGTGCGCAGACGGAAGGGTACAAACCGGGGGAGAGCTATAAAAAATCATTCAACGCCGCGCTTTGCGAAATTGTCAGGGACGACGATGTAATGAACAGGGTGACGCGAACAAGCGTTGAGTTAATGCCTAACTACGCTTATCCTATCCGGAGAGCATCCCTTTCAAACTGGACGCACACCTTGAATAATAACCACAGGCAAGCGCTTTGGGATTTGGGTTTCAGCTCCTGTTACACGGCTATTTTTGATATGGGCGGCACCGCCTTTTCCAAGGCGCTGATGAATATCAGAAACACGCTGAGCTATGTAAATATGCCGGATAAGCTGTATACACTTGTCGGCGAGGACGAATACGGCTGCCGGTATTATGATAATCGTTTTGCACTCCCGCTCGGTTTGGTTTTTGACGGCACGCTCGGCAATATAGCGGCGGACGGCGATTTTTTTGAATATCAGAACAGAATTTACACCTCGCTTTCCGGCGATACGTCGCCACTGTTTACAAAAGCGGATATTACGGATAAAAAGTACGAGGAACAGAAAGCGTCTTCGGACACAGAAGGTCAAATGGACTTCAAGGAAAAAACAAATGAATACGTTAATAAGAAATATCCTTTAGTAAGGACGACAGCTTTCACTGTAAGCGTTGGAGAGAAGAGCGTTTTATATTTCAAGGGAAACTTCGGGGAACAGGTTGTTTTCAAGTTGCCACCGGAGTCGGAATCGACTGTGACGGTAAACGGAGAGCCGTATGTGGACGAGCAGGCGGCGCGGTATCCGACCGAAGCTAACGACAATATGTTAGAGCTCGGCATATATGAAAACGAAAAGGTGACAGTCGAAATTATATCCAGATACGTCCTGTATGAAACAGAATTCTATACGATGGACTACGCGAAACTTGAGGCGCTGTGTATGGCAGGCAAGGATATTAAAAACAGCCACAGCGCGGGAAACAGGGATTTTACCATCTCCGTTTCAAGCGACGCCGACGGCAAGTACCTGTTTCTTCCGATAGCATATTCCGGAAACTGGAGCTGTACCGTAAACGGAGAAGCGGCAGCGGTTGAAAAGGTTTTAGGGAATTTTATAGCCGTAAAGCTTTTAGAGGGGGAGAATACAGTAGCGTTGAAATTGTCCGTGTATAAGAGCTTTATCAGGTACGGCGCCTCAGGAGTGCTTTTAGCGCTTTTAGTGGTATTGTGCGTTATTCTTGAAAAGAAGAAAAGACCGTTGCCTGATTGGCTGCTAAAAAGCAGTCTGTGGGCGTTTTTGCTTGTTTTTACCGTTATGCTTACGCTTATATACGCAATACCTTTAGCGTTTGATATAAAAAACCTTATTGTTTATTTCTTGAATAAATAATGTCCACTGAACAAATGCATTTTGCGAAACGCATTTGCATAAAGAGCAATATTTGCTCTTTATGACGGCAAAACGGACTGTTTTGCCGTTTCAGAT
>CAZQXZ010000062.1:0-12132 GCA_964597515.1 uncultured Eubacteriales bacterium
GGTGACCGTCACCTTCATAATCGGTTCGAGCAGCACGGGAGAGGCCTTCTGCATGGCTTCCTTAAAAGCCATGGAGCCCGCCAGCTTGAACGCGAGTTCGGACGAGTCCACCTCGTGATACGAGCCGTCATAGAGCGTCACCTTGACGTCCACCACGTTATAGCCCGCGAGTACGCCCGAGAGCATGGCGCCTTTGACGCCCTGCTCGACGGGGTTGATATACTCCTTGGGTATCACGCCGCCGACTATCTTATTCTCAAACTCGTATCCCTTTTGCGCATTGGGTTCTACACGGAGCTTAACATGACCGTACTGACCGTGACCGCCCGTCTGCCTGACATATCTGACCTCGCCGTCCGAGGAAGCCGTAATGGTCTCCCTGTACGCGACCTGGGGCTTGCCCACATTTGCCTCAATCCTAAATTCGCGCAGCATCCTGTCCACGATAATTTCAAGGTGGAGCTCGCCCATTCCGGCGATGATGGTCTGCCCGGTCTCCTCGTCCGTATAGTACTTGAAGGTCGGGTCCTCTTCCGAGAGCTTTTGCAGGGCGATACCCATCTTCTCCTGACCGGCTTTTGTTTTAGGCTCAATAGCGACTCTGATGACCGGCTCCGGAAATTCCATAGATTCAAGGATAATAGGATGCTTCTCATCGCAAAGCGTGTCGCCTGTGGCGGTGTTTTTAAGCCCTACTGCGGCGGCGATATCGCCCGCATAGCAGCAGTCAAGATCCTGCCTGTGGTTGGAGTGCATCTGTAAAATACGCCCTATTCTCTCCCTGCCCTGCTTGACGGTATTGTAAACCGTGGCCCCCGAAAGGACCTTGCCCGAATAGACCCTGAAAAAACAGAGCTTTCCCACATAAGGGTCGGTGGCAATCTTAAAGGCAAGGGCGGAGAAAGGCTCGCTGTCGCTTGTGTGACGCTGTTCTTCGGTATCCTTTTTGGGATTGATACCCGTAACGGCGTCTACATCGGTAGGAGCGGGCATATAGTCCACGACCGCGTCAAGCAGCTTCTGCACTCCCTTGTTTCTGTATGAGGTTCCGCATACCACCGGCACCATATGATTTAACACGGTAGCTTTGCGTATGCATGCCTTAATCTCCTCGGTAGACAGCCGCTCGCCGTTCAGGTACTTCTCAAGCAGAGCGTCGTCCTGCTCCGCCACGTGCTCTAAAAGCTCCTCGCGGTATTTATTCGCAAGCTCTTTCATATTCTCGGGTATTTCCTCAACCCTGACGTCAAAGCCCAATTCGTCATAATAGATATCGGCTTCCATTTCCACAAGATCAATAATTCCCTTGAAATCCGCTTCGGCTCCGATAGGCAGCTGGATAGGTACCGCGTTGCACTTTAGGCGTTCCTTCACCATTTTAATGACGTTGAAGAAATCGGCTCCCATAATATCCATCTTATTGACATAAATAAGCCTCGGGACCTTATACCTGTCCGCCTGTCTCCATACGGTTTCCGACTGAGGCTCCACCCCGCCTTTCGCGCACATAACGGTAACGGAGCCGTCAAGAATTCTCAGCGAACGCTCGACCTCCATCGTAAAGTCAACGTGACCGGGAGTGTCAATGATGTTTATTCTGTGGTCTTTCCAAAAACAGGTGGTAGCGGCGGAGGTAATGGTAATTCCTCTCTCCTGCTCCTGCTCCATCCAATCCATAATAGCCGCGCCGTCATGTACCTCTCCGAGCTTGTGCGTTATACCCGAATAAAACAGGATACGCTCCGTCGTAGTGGTCTTTCCCGCGTCGATATGCGCCATTATTCCGATGTTTCTGGTAAGGTTTAGCGGTACTTGCCTTGGCATACAATCCTCCGGTAATAAGTGTTACTTGCTCAGTATAATTTTTCTTCCGATGTTACCATCTGAAATGCGCAAAAGCCTTGTTGGCTTCCGCCATCTTGTGGGTGTCTTCCTTCTTTTTAAAGGCGGCACCCTGTGAATTGACGGCGTCCATGATTTCGTTGGCGAGCCTTTCCTTCATCGTTCTCTCCGAACGCGAGCGTGAATACGCCGTAATCCAGCGCAGACCGAGAGTCTGCCGCCTTTCGGCGCGGACGTCCATAGGAACCTGATAGGTGGCTCCGCCGACACGGCGCGCCTTAACCTCAAGCACGGGCATAACGCTTTCCATTGCCGCCTCGAAAACCTCAAGCGGCTCTTTGCCCGTTCTTTCTCTGATGATGTCGAAGGCGTCGTAAACTATTTTTTGGGCGACGCCCTTTTTTCCGTCGTACATAATGTTGTTAATAAGCCTTGTTACAAGCTTTGAGTTGTAAAGCGGGTCAGGCAAAACGTCACGTTTTGCTATCTTGCCTCTTCTTGGCACTTCGCTTCCCTCCTTCATAATAATGATATCACAGGTACTCGGGTGACTTGCTTCCCGTGGCGCCGGGTGAGGCATACTGCGTAACCGGTGAAAAAATCGCGGCGCGCGCCGAAGATTTAGCCGTGGTTACCAATCTATTATACGCACTCACATAGTCGGATAAACGTTATATTTATCCCGCCTGCAAGAAGAATGTCTTTTTTTGCGAATTATTTCTTCGCTGATTTCGGACGCTTGGCACCGTACTTGGAACGAGCCTGCATCCTTCCGGAAACGCCTTGGGCGTCAAGTGTGCCGCGGATAATGTGGTAACGTATACCGGGCATATCCCTAACACGCCCTCCGCGGATAAGAACCACGCTGTGCTCTTGCAGGTTATGTCCGACGCCCGGAATGTAAGCGGAAACTTCAATACCGTTTGTAAGACGCACCCTCGCGAGCTTGCGCAGTGCGGAATTCGGCTTCTTGGGCGTATCGGTCTTAACGACTGTGCAAACGCCTCTCTTTTGCGGAGAGTTGTTTTCTGTAATCACGTTTTTCTTGGAATTAAAACCGTTGCCCAGCGCCGGAGCCTTTGATTTCTTTTCAAGCGTTTCCCTGCCGTTGCGGACAAGCTGATTAAAGGTTGGCAAATATTACACCTCCTTATTTGAAAGATTATAAGCAATTGCATAACCGTTAAATTGCAGAATTTTCAGGCATATCGTTTTTCACAGGAAGACAGTAGATGGTAGATATCAGACGTTAGACCTAATGGAACCTGCGGTTGGCGATTATAATCGGGTGCGGGTGCAACAGCCCGACACTTACCGCTTGCCGCTTCCAACTTGCAACTTAAACCAATTCGCAATCGGTTATCCGGTTTATGAAACGGGTTTTCCCGTAAACACAACAAAGATTAGAGTATCATTTTTCAATCTCTTTGTCAACACCTTTCACAAATAAACAGCCGTCATTTTGTGAATGTTAACCAAGAATATCAAAATTGATTTCATTAAAGGCGTCGGGCTTAACATAGTTGGAGCGAAGCTCGACGTCCGTATAACACTTCATTCCTGTACCCGACGGGAGAAGCTTGCCTATGATGACGTTCTCTTTGAGTCCGAGAAGCGGGTCAAGCTTGCCTTTTATAGCGGCGTCCGTAAGAACCCTCGTGGTCTCCTGGAACGAAGCCGCCGAAAGGAACGAATCCGTCGCGAGAGAAGCCTTGGTAATTCCTAAAAGCATCGGCGAGCATACGGCGGGTACGAATTCCTCTCCGCCGGCGTCGCACTCCTTTTTCGCCAGGGCGTTTGCCGCCGAAAGCTCCCTTTTCTCCACGGCGGAGCCCGGAAGCAGACCTGTGGAGCCGGGGTCCTCGACCTTGACCTTCTTCATCATCTGGCGGACTATGACCTCGATATGCTTGTCGTTAATGTCAACGCCCTGCATGCGATAAGTCATCTGTACTTCCTTTATAAGGTAATTGTGAACGGCGTCAATGCCCAAAACGGCAAGAACATCATGCGGGTTTACCGAGCCTTCCGTCAGATAATCTCCCTTTTTAATCTGCACTCCCTCTTTGATTTCGGGGCGAAGGCGCGCGTCGTAAGGAATGAGATATTTCTTTACGGTATCCTCGCCGGTGACTACGACATGCTTGCTTCTCTTGTTTTCCTCGAACGAAAAGGATACGGTGCCGCTGATTTCCGCGATGATTGAGAGCGTCTTGGGCTTTCTCGCCTCAAACAGCTCCTCAACCCTCGGCAGGCCGTGGGTAATATCGGCGGACGAGGTAACGCCGCCCGTATGGAACGTTCTCATCGTAAGCTGCGTACCAGGCTCGCCTATCGACTGCGCCGCGATTATACCGACAGCCTCCCCTACGGTAACAGGCTCGGCAGTGGCGAGGTTTGAGCCGTAGCATTTTATACAAACGCCGTGCTGTGCCTCACATGTTAAAAGCGAGCGGATTTTAACCTTGCCCGTAGTGGCGTTGACATAATCGGCAACAAGCGCCGCGTCGTCGTCGCTGAGTATATGGTCGTTGGACATAATAAGCTTGCCCGTTTCGGCGTCTGTCAGAGGATCAAACAGGAAACGCCCCACAAGCCGCTCCCTGAGAGGCTCGATAACGTCGTTGCCGTCCTTTATATCGCTGATTTCGATACCGTCCTTGCAGTGACAGTCATGCTCTCTTATAATCACGTCCTGCGATACGTCCACAAGGCGTCTCGTAAGATAACCGGAGTCCGCAGTACGCAGAGCCGTGTCGGCGAGCCCTTTGCGCGCGCCGCGCGAGGAGATGAAGTACTCGATGATGTTTAGTCCCTCGCGGTAATTAGCCCTTATAGGTATTTCAATCGTGCGTCCGGCGGTGTTGGCGATGAGTCCGCGCATGCCCGCAAGCTGACGCAGCTGCGAGCTGGTACCGCGCGCCCCCGAGTCGAGCATCATAAATATCGGGTTGTAGGGGTCCATTCCCTTGGTAAGCTCGGCGGAAACTTTTTCGTTGCACTTCTCCCAGGTAAAGATGACCTCGCGCGAGCGCTCCCTGTCACTTATGAAGCCCGCCATATATTCGGCGTGTATGCGGTCAATTTCCTCTTCCGCCTTCGCGATAAACATCGCTTTGCTCTCAGGTATAGTCGCGTCGCTTACCGCGACGGTGATACCGCTCTTTGTCGAATACTTATAGCCTTGCGCCTTGATTTTATCAAGCACCTCAGCCGCCGCCGAGGTTCCGTGGACTTTTATGCAGCGGTCAATAATCTTGCCTAACTGCTTCTTATCGACAAGCGTGTCGATTTCGAGTGAGAAAATGTTATCCGGAATGCTCCTGTCCACAAAGCCGAGGTTTTGCGGTATGGGCTGATTAAACACGACTCTGCCCAGCGTGGTGGAAAGAAGCTTTGTCACTTTCTCTGTGCCGACGGTCTTTGTCATACGGATTTTAATCTCCGCGTGAAGTCCTATATCGCCCTCGTCATACGCCATAATAGCCTCGTTGACGTCGCGGAAAACCTTGCCCTCGCCCTTTTCGCCCGGTTTTTTAAGGGTAAGGTAATAAGAACCGAGAACCATGTCCTGAGTGGGAACCGTGACGGGCTTTCCGTCGGAGGGTTTCAGAAGGTTGTTTGCCGCAAGCATAAGGAAGCGCGCTTCCGCCTGCGCTTCCGCCGAAAGCGGAACGTGAACCGCCATTTGGTCGCCGTCAAAGTCGGCGTTGAACGCCGTGCAGACGAGCGGATGAAGCTTAATAGCCCTGCCCTCGACAAGCACCGGCTCGAACGCCTGTATGCCGAGCCTGTGCAGGGTCGGCGCGCGGTTGAGCATTACGGGATGGTCCTTGATGACAATTTCAAGGGCGTCCCAAACCTCCGGACGCGCGCGTTCGACTATTTTCCTCGCCGATTTAATATTGTTGGCTATCCCTAACTCCCACAGCCTTTTCATTACAAAGGGCTTGAACAGCTCGAGCGCCATTTCCTTGGGAAGACCGCATTGGTAAATTTTAAGCTCGGGACCGACTACGATAACCGAACGCCCCGAATAGTCAACGCGCTTGCCGAGAAGGTTCTGCCTAAATCTGCCTTGCTTACCCTTTAACATATCGGAAAGCGATTTCAGCGCACGGTTATTGGGGCCCGTGACGGGTCTGCCGCGCCTGCCGTTGTCAATAAGCGCGTCAACCGCTTCTTGAAGCATCCTTTTTTCGTTGCGCACAATGATTTCAGGCGCGCCGAGGTCAATGAGCTTTTGCAGGCGGTTATTTCTGTTTATAACGCGTCGGTACAGGTCGTTGAGGTCAGAGGTGGCAAACCTGCCGCCGTCAAGCTGCACCATCGGGCGGATATCGGGCGGGATAACGGGTATGACATCAAGTATCATCCACTCGGGGCGGTTGCCCGACTGCCTGAAAGCCTCCGCTACCTCGAGCCTTTTCAGAATACGCGCTCTTTTTTGACCCGTGGCTGTTTCAAGCTCCTCGCGAAGCTCTTCGCACAGACGCGCCGTGTCAATCTCATAGAGAAGCTCTCTGACTGTCTCGGCGCCCATTCCGGCTCTGAAAGAGTCCTCGTATTTCTCAACCATATTGTCGTATTCTTTATCGCTGAGAATTTGCAGCTTTTCAAGAGGGGTGTCGCCCGGGTCTACCACTATATACTTCGCGAAATACAGCACCTTTTCAAGGTCTCTCGGAGAGACGTCAAGAATAAGCCCCATCCTCGACGGAATACCCTTGAAATACCATATGTGAGACACCGGAGCGGCAAGCTCGATATGCCCCATCCTCTCGCGCCTGACCTTCATTCTCGTTATCTCGACGCCGCAGCGTTCGCATACCTTTCCCTTATAACGAATTCTTTTATATTTCCCGCAGTGGCACTCCCAGTCCTTCGTCGGACCGAAAATCTTTTCGCAGAAAAGACCGTCCTTTTCGGGTTTCAGTGTGCGGTAATTTATAGTTTCGGGTTTCTTAACCTCGCCGTAGGACCAAGCCCTAATCTGTTCGGGTGAGGCAAGCCCGATTTTTATTGACTCGAAATCAATATTCTCGGCTTCCTGTACAACCTTGGGGTCATTATACATATTGCTTTCCTTCTTCCGTATTATATTTGGGACCCAAAAGTTCAGTCCTCGCGGTCTTTTTCAGGCGACGCGCCAAAACCGGACGCGCCGCTGTCAAATTCGCCTTCATCTTCATCTTCTTCGTCTGCTTCGTATTCATCCTCTTCGTCTGCTTCGTATTCATCTTCTTCGTCTTCGTCATAGCCGTCTTCATCCGAGTCTTCTATACTGTAGCCCAAAGCGTCCTCCGCGTCGTTTATCTCAGAAAACGCCGCATCGTCGGCAATCGGAATGGGAGCTTCCTCTCCCTCGAAGTTCTGTTTCAAATCAATCTCCCTGTTGTCCTTGTCAAGCACCTTGACGTCAAGCCCGAGCGATTGCAGCTCCTTGATTAAAACCTTAAAGGACTCGGGAACGCCGGGCTTTGGCACGTTGAGTCCCTTGACTATCGACTCGTATGTCTTGACCCGCCCTATTACGTCGTCCGACTTAACGGTCAAAATCTCCTGTAGGGTGTACGCGGCGCCGTAAGCTTCAAGCGCCCATACCTCCATCTCTCCAAAACGCTGACCGCCGAACTGCGCCTTGCCGCCGAGGGGCTGCTGGGTCACAAGCGAATACGGACCCGTGGAGCGCGCGTGGATTTTATCGTCAACCAAATGGTGAAGCTTTAAGAAATACATTATTCCGACCGTTACCGGATTGTCGAACTTCAGACCGGTGCGCCCGTCGATAAGATTTACCTTTCCGTCGGGGCTGAGTCCCGCTTCCAGCAGCATATCGCGTATATCGTTTTCATGGGCGCCGTCGAAAACGGGCGTCATGACCTTGTACCCGAGCGCCCTCGCGGCGTAGCCAAGGTGAACCTCAAGAACCTGACCGATATTCATACGGGACGGTACGCCCAGCGGGTTCAGTATGATGTCGAGCGGTGTGCCGTCCGGCAAAAACGGCATATCCTCCTGCGGCAGTATACGCGAGACGACGCCCTTGTTGCCATGGCGTCCCGCCATCTTGTCGCCCACGCTTATCTTGCGCTTCTGTGCTACATAGCAGCGTACCACCTTATTGACACCGGGATTAAGCTCCTCGCTGTTCGCCCTTGTAAAAACCTCAACCTTGACAACGACTCCGTACTCGCCGTGCGGCACCTTAAGCGACGTATCCCTTACCTCTCTCGCCTTCTCGCCGAATATTGCGCGAAGCAGCCTCTCCTCGGGGGTCAGCTCGGTTTCGCCCTTTGGCGTCACCTTTCCTACAAGTATGTCGCCCGAACGAACCTCCGCGCCTATACGGATAACGCCGCTCTCGTCAAGGTTTGAGAGAGCGTCCTCTCCGACGTTGGGGATATCCCTCGTGATTTCCTCGGGTCCGAGCTTTGTGTCTCTCGCCTCGATTTCGTGTTCCTCTATATGAATAGATGTAAAGACGTCGTCGCGCACAACCTTCTCGTTGATAAGAACGGCGTCCTCGTAGTTATAGCCCTCCCATGTCATAAAGCCTATAAGCACGTTTTTGCCCAAAGAGATTTCGCCGTCCGCCGTAGCCGGACCGTCGGCGATAACGTCTCCCCTTTCGACCTTGTCCCCAATTTTTACTATGGGCTTCTGGTTAATACAGGTGCCTTGGTTTGAACGCATAAACTTTACAAGGTTGTATGTGTCCGTCAACCCGCCGCCGGTTTCTATCTCGATTTTGTCCGAGCTGACGTGCGTAACCGTTCCGTCCGCCTTGCAAATCACTACGACGCCGCTGTCAACCGCGGCTTTGTATTCCATACCCGTGCCGACAATCGGGGACTCCGTTTTCAGGAGCGGTACCGCCTGCCTTTGCATGTTCGAGCCCATAAGAGCGCGGTTCGCGTCGTCATTTTCAAGAAACGGAATCATCGCCGTAGCCACCGAAACGACCATTTTGGGAGATACGTCCATATAGTCCGCCATAGACGCCTCGACCTCTCGGAATTCGTCGCGGAAGCGTACCGTCACCTTATCGTTCATAAAGCGACCCTTCGCGTCGAGCGGTTCGTTCGCCTGCGCCACATAGTAATTGTCCTCCACGTCGGCGGTCATATACTCGACCTCGTCAAGGACTACTCCCGTCTTCTTATCCACCTTGCGAAAAGGCGCCTCAATAAAGCCGTACTTGTTTATCCTCGCAAATGTCGCGAGATAGGAAATAAGACCGATGTTGGGTCCTTCCGGAGTCTCGATAGGACACATGCGCCCATAATGGCTGTAATGGACGTCACGCACCTCAAACCCCGCGCGGTCTCTGGAAAGCCCTCCGGGACCGAGCGCGGACAGGCGGCGCTTATTCGTAAGCTCGTCGAGCGGATTTGTCTGACCCATAAACTGAGACAGCGGCGAGGAGCCGAAAAACTCCTTGATAGCCGCAACGACGGGTCTGATATTTATAAGGTTTGACGGCGTCGCCTTATCCGGCTCCTGCGCTTGAAGCGTCATTCTCTCGCGGACGACTCTTTCCATGCGCGTAAAGCCTATTCTGAATTGGTTTTGAAGCAGCTCGCCCACCGAACGCACGCGCCGGTTGCCGAGATGGTCTATATCGTCGGTGTTCCCGACGTCGCAGCCTAAACAGTTAAGGTAGTTTATCGACGCGTATATATCGTCTACTATGATGTGCTTGGGAACAAGCTCGTCGCACCTTAACGCCATTTCCTTAATCAGAGCGTCCTTATCGCCGCCGCACCTGTCCATTATTTCACACAGCACTGAAAAGCGCACGTTTTCATTGACGGAAATTTGTTCAAGCTCATCCTCGGTAATGTCTTTGATGAAATCAAGAACGCTCACCATGCCGTTGGAAACTACCTTGCATTCCTTGCCTTCGGCGTCAACAACTACGGATTTAACGCCGCTGCGGCTTATGAGCGCAGCCTTTTCCTGCGTGAGCTTTTCCCCTTCCTGCGCCATAACCTCGCCCGTAAGAGGGTCTACGACAGCGCTTAATACAACTCTGCCCGAGATGCGCCCTTCAAGCGCAAGCTTCTTATTATATTTATAGCGCCCGACTCTCGAAAGGTCATAGCGGTGCGCGTCGAAGAAAAGTCCGTCAAGATGCGACTGTGCGGTTTCAAGAGTCGGCGGCTCGCCGGGACGCAGCTTCTTGTACACCTCGAGCAAGGCTTCTTCCGCGTTCTTCGTGCCGTCTTTTTCAAGCGTCGCCACAATTCTGTCGTCCGTTCCGAAAAAGTCAAGCATCTCCTCGTCGGAGCCAAGCCCTAACGCGCGTATAAAGGTCGTTATCGGAATTTTTCTGTTCTTGTCTATTCTTACGCTGAACACGTCGTACTGGTCGGTCTCATACTCAAGCCACGCGCCGCGGTTCGGTATGACCGTGGTCGAAAAAAGCTTCTTTCCGTTTTTATCGTGCGTCAATCCGTAATAAATGCCCGGCGAGCGGACAAGCTGCGAAATAATAACCCTCTCCGCGCCGTTTATGACAAACGTTCCGCTGTCGGTCATTACCGGAAAATCGCCCATATAAACCTCGTTATCGGTGATAACGCCGGTCTCTTTATTATAAAGCCTCGCGGTCACCCGCATAGGCGCGGAATACGTCGCGTCACGCTCCTTGCATTCGGCGACGGAGTATTTGGGAGCGTCGTCCATACGGTAATCGATGAATGAAAGTACAAGGTTTCCGGTATAATCGGTTATCTCGTCAATATCGCGGAAAACCTCACGCAGTCCCTTTTCAAGAAACCAGTTGTATGAGTTTTTCTGCACCTCGATGAGATTAGGCATCTTCATAACCTCGCCGATGCCCGCAAAACTAATTCTTTCGTTTTTGCCGAGCTTAACCGGTTTTGCTTTAGTCATAAGACAACATCACTCCGTTCAATTTTTTATTGCTGCGTATCGCCGTAAAACTGCGAAATTAAAGGAATTCAAACATAATATGGATAATTCTCAAAGCGTTTGTCCGCAATATATTTAAACGGATAAGCGAACATCACTCCATTATAATGCAATTTAGCATTATACGCACTGTACGGCGACTTGTCAAGGATATTTTTGCCATAAATTAAGACGATTAAAAAAATAAACGGTACACGCTGCCGGGAGCATCGTTTTAAGTTGCAAGTTGCAAGTTGGAAGTGGCAAGTTAAGGAAAAACGCCTAAGGCGTAATATTTTATCGGTCAGTTTAAGCTGTTTCTCAAGGACGGCTAATGTTTTTTCAAGCTGTTCGCGGGAGGCTTGCTCCGGCGTTCCTTTGAACTCGCGGTAGGATGATTTTTCGTTTTCAGAAAATTTATGTGTATCACCCTGCGAATTATTGCGTATAATACCCTTGACAGCGTCACTATTTTGTGATACTGTTTGTTTAGCATCAGTTATGGTTTGAACCAACTTGGGCAATTGGAGCCCTCTGTTCGTAAACCAGACTGGTGCTTTTCTTATGTCCGCATCCAAAAGGTTGCCGTTATCAATATTTGATAATACATAGTCCACAATGTTTTTCTTTCCATATAAACTTGCTATACGGTTAACTCTGAAGCGTTGTTGATATTTATTTAAGTGGATAGCGCATACGACCTCGTTACCGCTTTTATCTTTCATTTCAGTTACAACAACAAAACTATTATCTATTGAGCCTTTGAAAAGTAATATAGGTTTTCTGATTTGTTGTGGTAAAGTCGCTATATTGTCAATTGAAATTGCGTGTTTTTCTCCTGTTATCTTAACTAATACCTGCTCTGACATTATAATGGGCAAATTCTTTGCTCCGTGTTTTTTTAAGATTTCGGGAGTGTTGCCTAATTCAAAATACTCGCCTTTATGTTCACCTTTTAGCCATTGTTCAAGCTGTGAATTAAAAGCATTATCGTTAATGCTATCGTTTGGGTCTGCCGTATTATCAGTTGTGTCCTCACGGTAGGAATAGCGGATGTCACTCCCTTTAGGCTCTCCGATTGAAACGCCTTTTTTCTTTAATTCAGCCCTTAGTGACGGAGTAACTACCTCATAAGGCACAGTTACATTCTCACCCTTTAGAATATTTGATATAACAGAAGCAACCTCTGAATCAGGCACAACCCTTATAGGCATAAACCACCTTGAAAGAATAACCTTTCTTTCTTTTCCGGGTGACAATTTGGAGCTTACAGGTCCGCTGTGCCAGCTCATTTCTCCGACTGTATCTTTTGCGTGTTCCGCACGATAGCCGCTCGTTAATTCACTCACAGGGACAATGCCCTCAACGGTA
>CAZQXZ010000063.1:0-6295 GCA_964597515.1 uncultured Eubacteriales bacterium
AAGCGTGATGTCTTTGCCGTTTACCGTGCCGTCGTCATTAACATCGCCCGGAATGTAGTCGATTACGGCTATACCGCCGTTAACAAACTCAAACATCAGCGAATTTAAGTTTTCATCATAAATATCGCCATATTTGTAGGATACGCTAATATCTAAAAATTCGTTTACAGCAGCGTCGGGAGACACTTGAAACGTGAGGTTTAATATGGCTCCGTCTCCTGTGGCGACGGCACTTTCCGAATCCCAGTTGAAATTACAGGGATTTGCAAAAGAGCCGGGATTGGTGAAATCAAGCGGCGAAAACACTTCTCCGTTTGACGCGCTTAACAATGTTAACTTGGAGCTGTAGGAAATAGTGATTATTGCACCCGCAACACCGGGATTGTCCGCAATATTCAAGCGAATGTCAACGCTTGAATTTGCGGCGGCATATTTGCTTTCAACGGCAATTGTCGGTTTGGTAACGGCAAAAGCCAAGAGCGAACCAAAGGGAACACTTGCGAAAACAATCATTAACGCCAAAAATAATGAAATTACTTTTCTTTTCATGACATAGCCCTCCTTATTTTATTTTAATTTACTGTGATAGTTCCGCTTATGACTTCGAAATTAACATCGTCCAAATTCTCGTCATAAATATCTCCGTTATTATAGGAACACGATACGGTAAGCTTATCCCCTGAAGCTGCGGTTGCCGGGACCTTGAAATTAAGAATTAAAATCTCGCCGTCAGCAGAAGCCACACCGCTTTCGGAGTCCCATGTAAAGTTACACGGACTTGTTAACTTACCCGGTGGGGTATATTGGATAGCCGAAAATGCCGTGCCGCTGCCGGCGCCTTCTAATGTCAATTTTGAGTCATATGAAATCGTGATTTTTGCACCTGCCACGCCGGGATTATTCTTTATTAAAATATAAACCGGAATAGTCTCGCCGGCGTTAGCCGTAGTGTTTTTGACCATAATTGTCGGCTTGGTAATCACCTTGTACCGGGCGGTTACAACAAGATCGGAAGTAATTGTGTCAAAAGCTTTATCCCAGCCATCAAATATAAACCCATCCCTTGACGGTTCAGCGGGAGCGGAGGCTGCTTTGCCTTTTTCCACAGTTTGTGTTTTCAATACAGTTCCGTTGTAATCCTTAAAAGTTACTGTATAAGATATAGGAGCCGGCTCTGTAGTTGTAGTTGTAGTTGTAGCTACCCCAACATAGCCGGAATCAATCACTGTACCGTCAGATAAAACGATAATTAAGTGAAGCTCGCTGTTGACATAGCTGTTAACAACGCCGACGCCATTGTTTCCGGTATTACCCTTATCGCCTTTATCTCCGGTATTACCCTTATCGCCTTTATCGCCGGTATTGCCTTTATCGCCTTTGTCGCCTTTATCGCCCTTTGCGCCGGTCAAAGAGGCAATCCACTCAACCTCACTGCCCGTATACCCGTGTTCGGCCGCGATTTGGTACGCTGATTTACCGTCTTTACCGTCCGCGCCGACAAGCGATTTTAACCATTCTTGTAAAGTGTCCGAATACCCTTTTTCACAAGCCAGTTCATAAGCGGATTTTCCGTTCTCACCGCCGACTCCGGCAACGCCCTGCTTGCCGATCAAAGACGCCAGCCATTCGGTCAAAGTGCCGATATAGCCGTTTTCCGCGGCCAGTTCATATGCTGACTTCCCGTTTGCGCCGTTTTTTCCGTCAAGCCCGTCTTTGCCGTCAACGCCGCTTGCGCCGATCAATGAATTGAGCCAATCGGAAAGGGAACCGTTAAAGCCGTTGTACTGCGCCAATTCAAACGCTGACTTTCCGTCCGCGCCGTATGCGCCTGTCGCCCCGGCTAACGACGCGAGCCATTCCGCTTCTGTTCCGATAAATCCATTAGCGCAAGCAATCTCATAAGCGGATTTTCCGCCGGTTCCCGCGGCGCCCTTTAACGAATTAAGCCATTGGGTGACCGTGCCTTCAAAGCCGTAGTCGCAGGCTATCTCATATGCGGATTTTCCGGCTTCGCCCGAGCCTGTGCCTGTCGCCTTCAGAGAATCTAACCATTGTTTTTCCGTACCCGCGAAACCGTAATCGCAAGCAATCTCATAAGCCGATTTGCCATTCTGTCCGTCTTTTCCGGCGGCTCCGGCGAGAGAATTGATCCATTCCGCTTTTGTTCCGGAATAGCCGTTTTCACAGGCGAGTTCATAGGCGTCTTTTCCCGCCTTTCCTTCTTTACCGTCCTTACCGGAGGCGCCGACAAGAGAAGCTAACCACTGCGCCGCCGTGCCGGTATATCCGTTTTCGCAGGCAAGCTCGTAGGCGGACTTGCCGCCGGTACCGTTTTCGCCGTCCTTGCCGTCGGTACCGTTTTTACCGTCGGCGCCTACAAGAGACGCCAGCCAGTCCTGCAACGAGCCGTTAAAGCCGTTTTCACGGGCAAGCTCGTAAGCGGACTTTCCGTCGGTTCCGTTCTTACCGTTAGTTCCGTTAATACCGTTTTCACCGACAAGAGAAGCCAGCCACTGATTTATCGTTCCTATGTACCCGTTGTCAACGGCGAGATCATATGCGGATTTTCCGGCAGCTCCGTTTATAGAGGCAAGCCATTCGGTTTCTGTGCCGGTGTACCCGTTTTTAACCGCTATTTCATAAGCGGATAAGCCGTTTGGATTTGTTACGGCGTCTACTAAATCCGATATCCAATCATCTTGACTGCCCGTGTAGCCGTTATTTACCGCCGCCCTGTACGCAGACATAGTACCTGAGCCAATATCAGACAACCAATCTTCGAGAGACCCGGCGTACCCGCCGTCCTTTGCCAATTCATAGGCGGATTTTCCGTTTATGCCGTCGGCGCCGTTTTTGCCGTCGGCGCCGTTTTTGCCGTCGGCGCCGCTCTTGCCGTCGACCCCGGAAGCATTTAAAAGCGATGTTTGCCACTGTGACAATGTTCCTTTATACCCATGGTCTACGGCAAGCTCATAGGCGGATTTGCCATCGGTTCCGTTTGTTCCGTTTGTACCGACCAACGATTTCAGCCACGATGCCACATCCCCGCTATAGCCGTTGTCTATGGCAAGGTCATAGGCGGATTTTCCGTTTTCTCCCGCTTCTCCGACCAAGGATGCAAGCCACTCCTCGGCGGTTCCTTTATATCCGCTTTCAACAGAAATTTCATATGCGGACTTGCCGCTGACAATTGTGGAGGACGCGGGAACACTGCCCTTTTTCAAAACGATCGAAGTTCCGGCTGAAATTCCGATTATCAGAACCACAGCCAGCGCGATTGCGCCTATTTTTTTACCCATTTTATTAACCCCTTCCGCATTCGCTGTTTTACGCAACAAATAAATATAAATCCGTTATTGCCATAAATGAACAAAATAAGCAAATAATATAACTTGTTAGCTTTCTTCATTTTCTTATCAAATATTTGTTAGCTGTCACATATTTTAGCACACGAAATGTGTATAGTCAACACTAATCGTGAATAAATTTTGATTTATTTATTTCTTTTATATACAATCAAAACAAAAAAAAGAGGTGTGCTTTATGTGCTTCGGGAGTATTTTGCGTAACCTTTTGGACGAAAACGCAATTTCACAAAAAAAGCTTGGCGTTGATCTGAATATAGCCCCGTCCACTTTAGGAAATTATATACAAGGCATAAGAGAGCCGGATTTTGAAACTTTGAAGCTGCTGGCGGCTTATTTCAACGTCACTACCGATTATCTTCTGAATTATCGCGGAGGCGGCAATATAGCTTTGTCTCACAGGGAGGCGGATGTAATGCGGATTTTCCGCGCGCTTACAAGCGAGCAGCAGGAAATGTATATCGAGCAGGGAAAGCTATACATCAGAATGAATAATAAAAAAGGGATAAATTAAGGGCAAATATATGGGATACTGTCGGGCGAACTAATTTTATTTGACTTTTTTTAATGAGTGGGATAATATCAAAGTCAAAGAAAGATTGTTTTATATTATTAGGAGAAACGGTTAAGCGTATGAAAAAGGATACTTTATTTGCGCCGGACGCTTTTCTTGCGTCGTTATGCGAAAACCGTAAAGCAAGACCTTTTGCGTGTGTCAGCACAGCCGAGGAAGCGCAAGCCGCCGGCTTTGGCGTTCGAAAATCGCTGCGGGATTTGCTTGCGCTTGACGCAATCGGCGGGCAGCGCGCACAGATACGTCCGGAAACGCTTAAATCGGTAAAACGCAAAGGTTATGCCGAGGCGCGCCTAAGCTTAGAGATTTGCGACGGCTGGCATATGCTCGTTTATCTGCTCGCTCCCGAAAAGCCAAACGGGGCGGGAGTCGTCGCCCTGAGCGGACACGGATACGGGGCGCGGCAAACCTTGCGGCTTGACCGGCGCGGGCGTTACCGTGTTTTTAATTACTTTGATAATTATCAAAAAAACTTTGCATCCGAGCTGGCGCGGCGGGGCTGTACCGTCGCCGTGCCCGAGATGATTGCCTTCGGTGAAGCCCGATTAAAAAAAGACAGGCATAAACCGTTTTATAACAGTTCCTGTTATGCCGTAACCTCGGCGCTGCATCTGTGCGGTACGTCTACGGCGGCGCTGCGGGTTTTTCAGGCGGCGCGCTGCCTTGATTTGCTTGAAAAACAGCCCACCGTCAACCCTGACCGACTGGGCTGCATGGGAATTTCGGGCGGGGGATTGATATCGCTGCTCACCGCTTGCGCGGACGAACGCGTCAGCCGCGCCGTTGTCAGCGGATACATAAGCACGTTCGAAACAGGCATTTTGGCGCGTTGGCACTGTGCGGATAACTATATACACGGATTGCTGAGCATTGGGGAGCCTGCCGATATAGCCGCCGCAATCGCGCCGCGCAGGCTCTGCATTGAGTCGGGGCGCCGCGACCCGCTGTTTTCCATTGACGGCGCACAGCGGGCGCATGCGGAAATTCAACGTATTTATGAATGTGCGGGGGCAAAAGAAAACCTGACGATTGACGTGTTTGACGGCAAACACCAGATCAGCGGCAGGAAATCGTTTTGCTTTTTTTCTGACAAATAGCAAACCGAACAGTTTGATTAGAAAAGGAGTAGTTATGAGTTTGTTATTTCGCGCGGTCGCGCTGCTGCTTGCTGCCGCTAACTTTTTTTGGTACTGCCCGAGGATGCTTGCCGACACGGCGGAAATGGGACTGAATTACCTGAGGCTTTCGCACGACCTGCCAAAAATTCCGCGAAAACAGATGGAGGAGGACATTGCCGACGCCGTTTCAAAAACACAGCATCCGTTTATATTGGCAAATCGGGAGGAGTTTGACCGCGCCCGCACACAGCTGGAAAAACCGGACGGCGACGCCTATATTCAGGCGGCGTGCCGCTATGCTTTGGAGCAAGCCGACTGCCTGCTAAAAACGCAGCCCTGCGAATATTATTTTTCGGACGGCGAACGGCTGCTTGAGGTTTCGCGCGAAGTGCTCAACCGTATAATTACGTTGGGGTTTGCCTGGCAGCTGACGGGGCGGCAAGACTATGCAGACCGCAGCTGGGCGGAGCTTTTGCAGGTCTGCGGCTTTGACGACTGGCATCCCGGGCATTTTCTTGATACCGCGGAAATGGCGCTGGCTGTTTCAATCGGATACGATTGGTTTTTCGCGGCGCTGACGCAGCAGCAAAAAGATTTCTTGGCGCAAAAAGTATACGACTATGCGCTAACGCCCGGCGACCCGAGTAAACCCTCGCTGATTTTCAGCAACTGGTGGACATGGTCAAAAATCAACTGGAACCATGTTTGCTATGGCGCGCTGGGCATTGCAAGTATGGTGTTTGCCGACAGATATCCGGAATATGCCGCAAAATTTCTGCGCAAAGCCTATTACAATATGCCCGCGGCAACAACTTCGTTCAGACCCGACGGCGTTTATGTTGAAGGCAACAGCTACTGGGAATACGGCACATCCTATCTGGTTTATTTCATCGCGAGCTCACGCAATTTTTTTGGTACCGATTACGGTCTTTCAGAGCTGCCCGGATTTGATAAATTAGGGCATTTTCCGCTCTATATCAGCACGCCGACCGGTGCGTTCAATACGGGCGATAACCGCAGTTTCCCACCGTTCGCGCCCATAATTTTTTGGTTTGCTTCCGAAACAGACGAACCGACGCTTTCTGTTTACCAGCGGCAGTCTTACAGCGCTTCCATGCTGCGCCCCCGCGATGATACGCCCACAGGTATTCAGACTTTCGCATCAGAACACGCGAAAGAACTCGCGCTGGGCGCACTCTGGTGCGACCCTGCCCAAAACGGCTCTCAGGAGCAGATAG
>CAZQXZ010000063.1:6305-12017 GCA_964597515.1 uncultured Eubacteriales bacterium
ACCTTGAAACCTCCGTTCATCTGCGTTCCGATGAAAGCCAGGAATTTGTTTTGATGCGCAGCGCCTACTGCGACCCCACGGCGACCTTTGCCGGTATTAAAGGCGGTTATAATTACACGAACCACGGGGATCTGGATATCGGAACCTTTGTCTTTGAAAGTCAGGGCATATGCTGGTTTGAAGATTTAGGCAAATGCGATTACAACAGTCCCGGCTACTTTACGGGTATCATTGGCGGAGGGCGGTGGAAAAATTACCGCAAACGCGCCGAGGGTCACAACACGCTCGTTATCAACCCCGAAAACGCCTCTGAGGATCAATACCCCTACGCGCGCGCCGTGTTTTCATCTTTTAAGGACGATACCGCCGTGCTGGATATGACAGAGGCGTATTTGCGCAACGGCGTAAAATCGGTTGTGCGGGAATTTCAGATGCTGCCCTCTTATGCGGGCATTCGTATTACAGATACCGTCAAGTGTAAAAAAGAGAGCGAAATATATTGGTTTGCGCATACAGCCGCTGAGATTGAAGTCGCGCCCAACGGTAAAAGCGCAACCCTGCGTAAAAACGGTAAAACAATTACCGCCGTAATTGATGAAGGCGGGGAAGGACTGTTCACCGTTATGGACGCCGTACCTTTGCCGAAATCTGCCGCACGGCGAAACGACGAAGAAAACAGCGCATATAAAAAGCTGACGGTACGGCTGGAAAATGTAAAAGAAGCCGTGATTTCGATTACAATTTCAGCGTAAAAAAGATATCTGCCGCGTCACGGCTCCTTTTAGCGGTACGGCGATGTTGTCAGAACGCGCTTGCTGAATTTCGGCGAAAAGGAGGTATTCTGTTGAAACAAGAGCGCATAAAAACAGATAACGCGTCAAAACTGTATCCCGCCCTCATTCGCGGCAACAGGGGTTATGTGTTCAGAGTGGGAGCGAGGTTAAAAAATGACATAGACGAACAGGCTCTTAGGGAGGCGGTAAGCTCCCTCGCGCCGCGCTTTCCGGTTATGTACAGTCATCTTTGCAAGGGCTTTTTTGATTATTATCATGTGCCGGCTGCTGATTTTGACGTCGTTTTACGGCAATTAAACCCACCTCAGTACCTGCCCGCCGTTTTTGATACGCAAAAGCCGTCGTTTAGGATTTTTTATTCGGGCAAAAAGCTGTATATAGACCTTTTCCACGCAAACGCGGACGGGATGGCGGCTATCACATACCTCAAATCGCTTATAACGCGTTATTTTGAAATAAAAGGCTATGCCCCGTCAAGGATTGACGGGATACTGTATTTTACGGACGAACCCTCGCCGGAAGAACTGCGCGATTCATATAAAGATATTTATAACAGAAAAAAACGCGCCTCCCGAAAGGAGAGTACGGCGTTTTCTTTGCGAACCGACAGGGTTGACGGGCTTTTAAGAGAGCTGTGTATAAGCGTTTCTGTATCCGAGCTGAAAAACTATACAAAGCAAAAGGGGCTGACGGTGACACAATATCTGCTTGCCCTAATATATACGGCGGCGCTCGGATATTACGATACCGATAAGGACACGCTTCCGATAAAACTCTCCGTCCCGATTGACCTGCGGACAGTATTCCCTTCAAAAACGCTCAGAAACTATGCTTTGTACACCAATCTCGAGCTGTATCCGTCGGAAGGCTATTCTTTTGAACAGGCGGCTTATGAAATAAAGCGGCAATTGAAAACGGGGCTGCATAAAGACAGACTGGAGGCTCTCGCAAGCTCCAACGTAAGGCTTGAGAAAAATGTCATAGTGCGCTTCACGCCGCGCAAGATTAAAGATAAGGCTATAAAAAAAGGTTATAAAATTTACGGCGCTTCAAAAATAACCACCACGCTGTCAAACCTTGGTATGCATAAGCTCCCGCCCGAGATAGAGGGCGAGGTCGAGCGGTTTGAAATGTACCTCGGTTCGGGCGGGGGCGGCGTTAACTTTTCAAGCGTGGGTTTTAGCGATACGCTTTCTATCTGTATCTCGCTGTCGGGCGAGGATAATAAAATCAGGGACACGATTGTCGGCAAGCTCCTTGAACACGGTATAAAATCACAGTGCGAAGAGATGAGAATTATACAGGACAGTTAAGCAGTTATTTAACCGCTATCCGAAAATACTGAACTGAATAAAAAGCGACGCCATTATCGACGCTATAAGGGACACGACAGTCACCTGCGTATTGATGGACGGTCCGGCGGTATCCTTGAACGGGTCGCCTACCGTATCGCCTATAACCGCGGCTTTATGAGAGTCGGAGCCTTTTCCGCCCTCGTTTCCCGCTTCGATATACTTTTTGGCGTTGTCCCAAAGACCTCCGGCGTTTGACATAAACAATGCCAGCAGCAGCCCGCTTACAATATTTCCGGTCAAAAATCCGCCGATAGCCTGAACGCCTCCGATAAAACCAACTAAAAGCGTCGCTATAATTGCCATCAGTCCTGCCGGCACCAATTCGCGCAGCGCGCCGGCGGTAGCTATGCCGATGCATTTTTCATACTCCGGCACGACGCCCTTTTTGCCCTCCTTTAAGCCCGCAATTTCTCTGAATTGCCTGTGGATTTCGGCGACCATACGCTGCGCGTTTCTGTCAACTCCGAGGATTAGCATAGCGGAAAATACAGCGGGAACCGCGGCTCCCACAAGCAGCCCGAAAAAGACCAGTGGGTCCATAATGTCAAAACCCGTTATCTGTTCAATCCCGTTTATTACAGCGGCCATATTGACCTCCGTCATAAACGCGCCTAAAAGCGCGATGACGGTCAGACCCGCGGCGCCTATGGCGAAACCTTTTGTAACGGCCTTGACGGTGTTTCCGGCGCTGTCCAGCTCGTCGGTTATTTGCAGCACGGTGTCGCCTAAACCGCCCATTTCGGCCATTCCCCTCGCGTTATCAACGATAGGACCGTAGGCGTCGTTTGAGATAACCATACCCACAATGGAGAGCATACCCACCGCCGACATCGCTATACCGAACAGCGCGTAGCCTTCGCCTATCGGGGCGCAGATATGATACGCGAGCAGCGCCGATAATCCTATTCCCGCCAGGGAGGGGAGGACGCTTAAAAAGCCGTAGGATACTCCCGAAAGTATCGTAAAGGCGGGACCGGACGCGGACGCTTTTGAAACGTGGCGCACAGGATTTCGGCTGTCATTTGTAAAGTAATCGCTTGCCACACCTATAATTACGCCCACAAAAAGCCCGATAACCGTCGCTCCCCATACGCGCCATTCAAAATCGAACAGCCACGTGGCGGCCGCGGTTAAAAAGGCAAAAATAAACGTTGTGGTATAGGTGCTGCCGTTCAGCGAGCTTGTGGGATTTCCTTTTTTACCCATACGGGCGCAAAGTACGCCGATTACGGAAGATAAAAGTCCCAGCGCGGCGTAACAAAAAATCATATTTGTGTTAAGGGAACTGCCGGCTGTCTTATCAAGCGCCATAGCCATAATTAAAGCCGCGGCCATCGCCGCTACGTTTGAGTCAAATAAATCTGCTCCCATTCCCGCGACGTCGCCGACATTGTCGCCCACGTTGTCCGCGATAACCGCGGGATTTCTCGGGTCGTCCTCAGGTATCCCCAATTCAACCTTGCCGACTAAATCCGCGCTTATATCGGCTGTTTTGGTGAAGATACCGCCGCCCGCCTTCGCGAACAGCGCCAATGAGCTCGCGCCGAAGCTGAAACCTAAAATGGCGCCGGAGTTCTGTGTCAGGGCGTATATGAGAGTCACGCCTATAAGGCTGGTTCCGACAACCGCCATACCCATAACCGCTCCGCCTCTGAAAGCCACAAGAAAAGACGGCTTAATCCCTTTAAGCGCAGCTTCGGCGGACTTTACGTTGGCAATTGTTGCGACTTTCATACCGACCTTGCCCGCCAAAGCGGAAAGCACGGTTCCGAGAATATAGGCGCCTGCCGTCAACAAGTTATTTTTTGGCTCGCCCATCCATATCGGATGAGGTAAGAACAGCACGATGAGCAGAGTAATAACGCCCGCAAAGCGCGTTAATACCGCATACTCCCGCTTCAAAAAAGTGTTGGCGCCCTCTTTTATAAGCCGCCCCGCCTCGGCGATGACCTGATTTTCCGACTTTTGTTTTTTAACCCAAAAATAAAAAAATAACGCCACCCCAAAGGACAACAGTGATACCGTGCCTACCAATAACAAGACGCCGGCTTCGCTTGCCGCCATATCGCATACCTTCCCTTCGTTTGGCGAATAACAAGTCAGTTTACTCGCCGACTCTGATTTTCTGTAATATATCGTAGTACATTTTGTAAAAATTTGCAAGTTAGCATGGCATCTGTTGCTTTTTTGGCGTGTATAATCTATTATAAATTAAAATGGTACTTGAATATTATATTTAGAAAAGGATTATAAGGTGACTCCCGCCGCTTTAACATTTATGTCAATCGGGAGATTTGGGCGTTGATTTCATCAGAGGAAAGGAATAATATTAATTATGCATAAGAAAGTAAATGCCGGAAAGAACTTCAATACGGCTGAGAACGTAAAAATCCACGAGCCGCATATGCTTACAGTCGGAGACGACGTCTCTTTTTATTACGGCGTGTATGTAGAACCCTGCGGCAAGGAAATTACAATCGGCTCAAATACCCACTTCGCTCCGTACTGCGTTATTTACGGCCCGCTTTCCGTCGGCGAAAACTGCGCGTTCGCCGCCCATGTTACGCTGGCAAGCGTCGCCCACTCGCACGCGGATCCCGATATCCCGATGGTAAACCAGCCCACAGACCAGCGCGGGATTACCGTTGAGGACAATGTGTGGATAGGCGCGAACGCCGTCGTTACGCCGGGCGTTACAATCGGTACGGGAAGCATTATAGGCGCGGGCGCGGTAGTGACGAAGGACGTCGAGCCGTATTCGGTTATGGGAGGCGTACCCGCGCGGTTAATACGGAAACGAAAACCCGATAGCGCAAATAAAAAAACATCCGCCGAAAACAGTAAAACGGCGGACTGAGAGAGTGAAGCCGGCTTGAAACGCGAACCTGCAAAGGCGATGATAACAGTTTTTTCTCTTAAACACAAATAAGTAAGTATGTATGTCTGTTGATTTGCGATATTCTAATTTATACTAAAAAGGGGCGCGGTTAGCTTAAATGCTACGCGCGGCTTTTTACCGTTTATCCTCCGCTTGAAGGCGACATCAGCCATACCTCGTCGCCGTCCGACACTTTAAAAGTCTTTTTTTTGCACCTTTCCCCGTTTACGAAAACAGCGGCGTCGTTAAACGACAGCAGCTTTGCGTCCTGCTCGCCGCCGCTTTTTATATTCTCGTTCAGAACGTCGAAAATATCGGATATTTTCCCGATTTCAATTTGCGCGCCATTTTGCTTGCTGTCAAGGCGAATAACGCCGAAAAGCTTTACAGTTACCTTTGCCATATCATCACTCCTTGGGATTTCTTATTTCCTCCGGTATTTCTATCGAAAGCTTTTTTAGCTTCCTCAGAGTCGGCACGCCGTCCTTCCAGCCTCTTGTGCGGTAGTAGGTTTTCTTCATTCTATCAAGCGGAACCTTGGTTTTTTTGTTATCTTTAACTTGATTTTCATCGGTAAGGCGTTTGGGTAAAACATCCGCTCCCTTTTTCTGACCGAGGACAATGTTGGACACCCTCTCGACATTGTAGCCGTATTCGCCCCATTCGAGCATAGTCGCCACGTTCG
>CAZQXZ010000064.1:0-11936 GCA_964597515.1 uncultured Eubacteriales bacterium
CCCTTTTTCCATATCACGAATAATCTGCGTCGGATTTTCGGTTCTCGGATTATCCGAAGTCACAACCGTTATGTCCGAAAGCTCCGAGGCAATCCTGCCCATCATCGGGCGTTTTGTGCTGTCCCTGTCGCCTCCGCAGCCGAATACGGTGAGTACTCTTCCGTCTGTAAAGCTTTTGACCGCTTCTATCGCCTTTTCAAGCCCGTCGGGCGTATGGGCGTAGTCTATAATAATATTGTACGGCTGCCCCGCTTTTACGGATTCGAGCCTGCCCAAAACGCTTTTCGCCTTTGCCGCCGCGGCGGAAACCTCACGCGCGCTATAGCCTAACGAACATACGGCTGTGATGGCGGACAGCGAGTTATATACGGAAAATGTGCCGGCGATGCCGAATTTTACGTCATAGGTCTCCCCGCACGTCTCAAGAGTATAGGACACGCTGTCCGAACGGTATTCTATATCAGAAGCCTTATACATCGAGTCTTTGACCGCCGAGTAAGTCAGCACGGGAACGGTTACGCCGTCCTTGAAATACGGCGCGCGCTCATCGTCGTTGTTTATAACGGCTTTATCACAGCGGCGGAAAAGCTCTTTTTTTGCCGCGATATATTCCTCGATGTTCCCGTGGTAATCGAGATGGTCCCGCGATATATTCGTAAGGACGCCCACGGCGAAATTTATGCCCTCGAGCCGCTTCTGGTGGAGCGCCTGAGAGGATACCTCGATAACGCAGTACCTCAATCCCAAATCGGTCATTCTCTTAAACAGCGCGTGCATTACAAACGGGTCGGGAGTGGTGAGTACGGAGGGGACGCTTTCCTCGCCTATAATATTCTTAACCGTCCCTATAAGCCCGCAGCCCTCGCCCAGCAATTCAAGCATATCCTTGATAACGAAGGTGGTGGTCGTTTTTCCGTTCGTGCCTGTGACGCCTATTATTTCAAGCTTATCGCAGGAGCGTCCGAAGAAATTCTTGCATAAAAGAGCGTAAGCCGCTCTTGAATCCTCTACAACTATCTGTTTTTCTATGCCGATATCCCTTTCGACGACGACTGCGGCGGCGCCTTTTTGCAAAACCTCATACGCTACCCTGTGGGCGTCAAAACGCGCTCCTTTTATACAAACGAAAAGGCAGCCCACCGTAACATTGTTTGAATTATCCGTAATCTCCTGCACATCGACGTCGAGATATTTGCCGGTGACGGGTATTCCGTCAAGCAGATGAGATAAAAGCATTTTGAATTCCTCCTTAAAAATCCTGTACGCCTGTATTGGTCTTAAAATAGACCGTTATTATAGTTCCGAGCTCCGCCTTAGAGGAAGCCGCCGCGCTTTGCCGGTACGACCTGACCTCACTGTCCGGAGAGGAGCCGGAAATCCTGATGTTAAAGCCCGCGTTAACAGCTTTGCGGTTGGCTTCGCTTATGCTCAGCCCCGTAAGGTCCGGCACCGTACCCATAGAGGAGGAAACGCCGCTTTCGGTGTAAAGTATGACTACGCCGTTTTTAGGCAGCGACTGACCGCCGGGCGGATTTTGTACCATAACCTTTTCACCGTCTCCGACGACCCTCGGGGTGAAGCCTTGGTTTTGCAGCGTGTTCTTCGCCTGCGCCACCGAAAGCCCCTTCACGTCGGGAGCCGAGGCGCTGAGCCTCGCAAGCTCCTCGTCGGTGTAAACAGGCTCTATATTTAAGTGTCTCAGGCTTTGTTCAAGCACCTCGTTAGCCACGGGCGCCGCAATGGCGCCGCCGCCGTGGTTATATACCTGCGGCTCGTCTATTACGATGAGTACCGCTATCTTGGGATTGTTGGCGGGAGCGAAGCCGACAAACGAGGCTATAAACTCATTTTCTTTCGTAAGCTTTTCAGACGTCCCCGTCTTCCCCGCGACACGGTAGCCGGCTATATAAGCGTTTTTACCCGTTCCTCTTTCCACAACCTGCTCCATCATTGAAATCACCGTCTTGGAGGTTGACGCGGATATCGCTTGCCTTTTCTCCTGCGGCGAGGCATTATAGACGGTGTTTCCGTCACTGTCAAGCATCGACTTAACGAGGTGCGGCGTCATCAGATGCCCGCCGTTGGCTATCGCGCTGACCGCCGTAATCATCTGAATAGCGCTTACCTGGAAGGTCTGACCGAACGAGCAGCTTGAAAGCTCCGATATGCCGAGCCTGTCGCCCGTATAAAATGTTACGTTCGGCACGGGAGACGCCTCCGCCGGAAGGTCTATACCGGTCTTTTCGGAAAATCCGAACGCCTCAAAATATTTATAAAACTCCTTCGAGCCCGTAGTCTGACCTACGGTGATGAAGAAGGGGTTGCATGAATTGACAAGCCCGTTTTCAAGGTTTTGTGTTCCGTGCCCCCCTGCTTTGTGACATCGTATAGTGTTCCCCGCAACCTTTATCGAGCCTTTACAGGTGTATGTGAAGCTTGGCGTTACGGCTCCGCAGTCAAGCGCGCCGGAAAGCGTTATGACCTTAAAGACCGAACCCGGCTCATAGGTGTCGCTTATCGCCTTATTTCTCCAAAGCGCGAAGAGCGCGTTGTTGTACGCGTCCGCTTTTTTTTCTTCGTCTGTAATGCCGTTTATTCTTTCGAGCAGCTTTTCGTCGCTAAGCGTGTTCGGTAAATTAAGGTTGTAATCGGGCTTTGTGGACATAGCGAGAACGGCGCCCGTATCAACCTCCATCACAATTCCGTATGCGCTTGTAGCCTCGTTGTCTATAACCGCCTGCTCGAGTCCCTTTTCGAGAGCGTATTGAATTACGTTGTCAATGGTGAGTACGAGACTCGTCCCCTGTCGGGCGTCATACGTCGTCTCAAACTCGTTGGGCATAGCTCCGGACTGCGCGTTCTTTGCCGTAATGACCCTCCCCGCCAATCCCGTCAGCTCGCCGTCGTATTTCAGCTCGATGCCGCTTCTGCCCGTATCCTCCGAGCCCGTGAAGCCCAAAACAGTCGAAGCGAAATTCGCGTAAGGATAATAACGTTTTGTATCGGGGTCGATATTTACTATTCCGTAAAGATTGTTATCATTTATAAAATTATTGACTTCTTCCTTCTTGGTATATTCAAGCTGCCCTTTTATTTTTTCATAACCGTATTTTGTGTGGCTTACCGAGGTTCTGGTTTTTTCGATATCAACCTCTAAAATTTCCGAAAGCCCTTCGGCTATCAGCTCTCCTTGCGCCTCATCCTTTATTTTCGACGGATTGATATAAACAAGCCACGCCGATGCGCTCTGCGCGAGAGCGTTCATGTTGCTGTCGTAAATCGCGCCTCTCTCGGCGTTGATAACGGTATCGCTGAGCTGCTGCTGCTCAGCTTTGGCTTTATAGGTTTCGCCGTTTATGACCTGAATCCAGAAAAGCCTGCCTATATCCACAGAAAATCCGCAAACAAGAAACACGGCGACAGCGCCGATAGCCCTGATTTTTAATCTTTTTGTCGTCCGTGCCAAAAGGAACACCTCGCCCGCAGTCGTTTTTGAAAACAACGAGAGTCGAGAACAACTCAACTCCCGCCAATAATACTTATTATCGGATTACGGCGGATATGCAAACAGCTCTTTGAGCCTCGCGGTAAGATTATCGCTGAGGGCTGTCTTGCCGCCCGATAATACTATTGTATCTCCCTTTGACATATCTATATAGGTTATCTGATAGTTTTCCGCCTTGACCATTCCGAGCACTTCCTCGGCGTAGAACTCCACCCGGTCCATTGAGGTCAGGGAATTTATAGCGGTATCAAGGCGCACATTTTCGCTCTGTGCCGTCTTGATATCGTTTTCCAGCTTCGCTATCTCTCGCGTCAGCTCGTCCGACTGCGCTCTTGCCAGCAGCATAAAGGCGATGCAGGCGAGGGATACCGCGGCGAAAGCGGCGGCCTTTAACGCAGCCCTCCTTTTTAGGGCGTAAGCCCTGCTGACGGGTCTTTCCGTCAACTTGCGGTTTGCCTCGGGCGCGCCGCCCTTCGGCTTTTCTTTTTTTATACCGATTGGCTCAATTTTCTGCTTGACTATCTGCTCTTCAAAGAGCGAGAGGTCGTAAGCTTCCATTCTGTTATAGCCTGCCATAGCCCTTTCTCCTTTATAGCTTTACAGCCGTGCGAAGCCGCGCGCTTCTGCTTCTCGGGTTTTTCTCCTTCTCTTCCTCTTCGGGGGCGACGCCTGCCGAGCGTACTTTTGCTTTCGGTTTTCCGCCGCAAACGCAGACGGGAAAATCCCTCGGGCACGTACACCCTTTTACGAGCGTTTTGAAATAATCCTTGACAGCCCTGTCTTCAAGCGAATGAAACGTTATTACCGCTAAAACCCCGCCTGTGTTAATAAGCTCAAACATATCCGGCAGCGCGCTTTTCAGAGCGTCAAGCTCGCCGTTCACCTCTATGCGTATGGCCTGAAATGTCCTTCTTGCCGGGTGAGCGTCCCGAACAGCCGCCTTGGGCATTGAGTTTCTGATTATCTGTACAAGCTCCAACGTCGTTTCGACCGGTTTTTCAATCCTTTGTCTTACAATGTTTTTCGCTATGCTTTTACTGAATTTTTCTTCTCCGAAGGAAGCGATTATAAACGCGAGCCTGTCCTGTGAATAGCCGTTCACTACATCATACGCGCTAAGACCGCTCTGGCTCATACGCATATCAAGCAAGGCGTCGCTGTGAAACGAAAAGCCCCTTTCCGGATTGTCAAGCTGAAACGAGCTTACGCCGAGGTCGGCAAGCATACCGTCCGCTTTTTCTATATTCAGGCTTTTTAGTATCGCTTTTATATTTGAAAAATTATCATTTATCACGGACACCCTGCCGTCATGCTTAAACTTGCTTTCAAGCGTCTTTACGGCGTCGGGGTCGCGGTCTATCATCACAAGTCTGCCGCCGCTCATTTCTTTGAGTATTCTTTCGCTGTGTCCGCCGCCGCCCGCCGTACAGTCGACATATACGCCGCCCGGCTTAATTTTAAGGGCTTTTACACACTGCGCGGCCAAAACGGGAATGTGAGAAAATTCCATAGCAATACCAAACTGTCAGTACGGAATGACGACTTGGTTTTCGCCCGTACTCTCCCGCGAGGCGAACTCTTGTTCCTGACGCCACTTTTCTTCTTCCCAGATTTCTATACGGTCATACGCGCCGAACACCACGACGTTTTTCGTGAGTCCCGCGTAATCGCAAAGCTTTTGATTTAACGTTATTCTTCCGGACTTGTCCGTCTCGACGGTAGTGACGCCCTCAAAGGCGAAACGCTGCTGACGCAGTCCGGCTTTTTCTTTAATCTGCTGACCGAGCTCTCTGAAACGCTCCTCGGTGTAGGCAAAGATACAGGTGTTCCCCGGAGGCGATTTGCATATGATGAAACGCGCGCCGAGTTCTTCGCGCAACTGCGCCGGTATGAATAGACGGTTTTTCGCGTCAAGCGTGTGCGAGTGTTCACCGAAGAACAAGCGTTTCACCCCCCTTTTTAAACCTCTATAACCCTATTGACCCCACTTACGCACATTATACACAACATAAATAAAAAAATCAATAGTTTTTGAATTTAAATTTATCAACTCAAAAACTATTGATTTGTTTCTTTGCGCGGTTTTCGGCGGTTTTTTTAAACGATACGGTCTATACCGGCAAAAAACCGTTACAAAATTTAACTTTCGCCGTATGCGTCCTTCCCGACGCGGTATTCTATAAGCCTTTGTTTTTCGCTCCAAAGTCTTTCGGACAGGTCTACATAGTAGCTGTGCGGATTTTCAAAACGAACCACTTCCTCCCAGAGAGCGGCAACCTGCTCCGAGCAGTAATCCCTTATCCCGGCGGGTGACGGTGTTTTATAAACGCGTTTGCCGCCTTTTACCGCCGGCACCAAAAGCTCGCGCGCGACAAAACCGTCTACAATTTTTCTTTTCCAAGTAAAAATCGGGTCAAAGAGCAAAAACGGCTTTGAGCTGTCAATATTTTCGTCAATAAGAGTCAAAACATCGGCAATCGCCTTGCCCGACTCCATATCGAACAGCCTCCAAAGCTTCTTGTCACACGGAGTTGTTATTTTAGACACGTTGTCGCTGACCATAATCGCCGGCTGCATCTGCCCGTTTATGCGAGCCTCGCAAATTTTGTATACCCCGTTAAAAACCGGTGAGGTCTGAGATGTAATAAGCTTCTCGCCTACCGCAAAGGCGTCAATTTTCGCGCCCTGAATAAGCATATCGCGTATCAGCGTTTCATCAAGGGAATTGGAAACGATAATACCGCAGTCCGCGTAACCCGCGAGGTCAAGCATACGCCTGGCACGCTTTGAGAGATATGTCATATCCCCGCTGTCTATCATAATCGCCTTCGGTCTTTGCCCCAAAGGCAACAGAACGTCGTCAAACGCTTTTATAGCGTTGGGTACTCCGCTTCTCAGCGTATCATAAGTGTCCGCGATAACAACGGCGTCTCCGGAATGCTCGCGCAGATAGACGCAGAACGCCTCATACTCGCTTTCAAACATCTGCACCCAGCTGTGCGTCATCGAGTTTATCATCGGTATGCCGTATTTCATTCCCGCCGCGAAGTTTGAAGTACCGTCAACCCCTCCTATATAAGCGGCTCTCGCTCCTTCGACGGCGGCGTCATAACCGTGGGCGCGCCGCGCCCCCATCTCGACGACGCTTCTGCCCTGTGCCGCTCTTACCACCCTGTTGGCTTTTGTGGCTATAAGAGTCTGAAAATTTATCGTATTGAGTAAAAGCGTCTCAATCAGCTGCGCTTGAAGAATGGGACCCTTTACTTTTAATACGGGTTCGCCCGGAAAAACCGGCGTACCCTCCGGCACCGCCCATATGTCGCATGTGAATTTAAAATTTCTGAAATAATCCGTAAAAGCTTTGCCGAAACCGTTTTTCTCTAAAAAAGACAGCTCCTCTTGCGAAAAACTCAAATCGCAGAGACTTTCGATAAGCGTGTCGAGTCCCGCCATTACGGCGAAACCTCCGTTGTCGGGTACGTTTCTGAAAAAAACGTCAAACACGGCGGGCGTATTCTCTGTTTTTGACGAGATAAGTCCGTTCGCCATGGTATATTCATAAAATTCGGCAAGAAACACGCGGTTTTTTACCATATAATTCCCATTCCTTTCCGGCACGCTATAAGCCCTTTACTGTATTTTACCACATATCTCCCGCGTTATCAACAAACTGTTTAAATTTTCACAAGCTAAAACATTAAAATTATTGCAATCTAAAAAGGGTTGTGCTATCCTATTGGTACAGTGAATTATTCGGAGGGGACAATGAGAACGAGAAGACAGCCTTTAGGCACGAGAAACATTTGCGGTGAGCGCGTCGAAATCCGCCGCGGGCAGCTTGGAATGAAACAAAAGGACCTTCTTACGCAGCTGCAAATAAAAGGTGTGGACATAACCACCTCGGGGCTTTCAAAGCTTGAGGGTCAGCTGAGAAGCGTGCTTGACAAGGAGCTTGTGGCGTTATCCGAGGTTTTGGACGTATCCGCGCTCTGGCTGCTCGGTCTTGAATGAGTTAGGAGTTGATTTTTTTGTTAAGCGATAGATTGAAGCTGCTCAGGAACAACGCCAAACTATCCCAGCAGCAGTTAGCAGACATACTCGGCATCGACCGTTCCACCTACACTTATTACGAAACAAATAAAACAAATCCGTCTATACCTCTCCTGTTAAAGCTTTCCGGAATATACGGCATCACGGTTGACGAGCTTGTCGGCAATCAGAATACTCTGAGGCTTAACGACTCAGAAGGAGATTTTTCAGATAATCCGGAGCCCGACGGCGGCGAAGCTGCGGAAATATCCGAAAAAGTTTTACGGCTTTCGGATTTGAACGACGAGGAAAAAATGCTCATCCTCAAATACCGTCTTTTAGAGGATAAATCGGAAATAATGAAATATCTGGAATAGTATTTATACCGAAGCGGCTGCCGAAACACGGATTAACACAATCCTGTTTGCGGCGGCCGCTTTATATGTGCCGCTTATATACGGCGAAAATTATAGCCGAGCTTGCTCTATACTATTATTTCTCCAAACATTCCGGGTTGCGCAAAGGCGGCGTTGCTTTCGTCGGTATCTATATGCATTGCCGGTGAAAAGTCCTCTCTGACCCGTATTACGACGTCTCCGAATATAAGCGAACGCCCTTGCGAGTCGATTTTTACGCTTACCGTCTGCTTGTCGGATACCCCGAACTGCGCCGCCTTCTCAGGAGTTAAGTGTATATGCCTTTTCGCTATCAGCACGCCCTCCTCAAGCTTTACCTCGCCCTTGGGACCGACGAGCTTGCAGCCCGCGCTGCCTTTAATATCACCGCTTTCCCTTACGGGCGCGAAAACGCCTATTGTTCTGGCGTCCGATATGGACAGCTCGACTTGCGACGCCGGTCTTACGGGACCTAAAATCGAGACGGCGGGAAATTCCCCCTTAGGACCTACGACCGCGACCCTTTCCTCGCACGCGTACTGACCGGGCTGCGATAAATCCTTTTTCGGGGTCAGCTCGTAGCCCTCCCCGAAAAGTATATCAAGCGCCTCGCGCGTAACATGAACGTGACGCGCCGATGTTTCAACTAAAACCTTAGACATAGCTTAATAAATCCTTCCTTCACTTTACGCGCTTTATTTTTTTAACGCTTCCTCAACCGCCACGGCGCAGGCTACCGTCGCTCCGACCATCGGGTTGTTGCCCATCCCTATTAAGCCCATCATTTCCACATGAGCGGGAACGGATGAGGAACCGGCAAACTGCGCGTCGCCGTGCATACGCCCCATCGTATCGGTAAGACCGTAGGAAGCCGGTCCCGCCGCCATATTGTCCGGATGCAGCGTTCTGCCCGTGCCGCCGCCCGACGCGACGGAGAAATAAGCCTGTCCGTTCTCAACCGCCCATTTTTTATAGGTACCGGCTACCGGATGCTGAAAGCGCGTGGGGTTTGTCGAGTTGCCGGTAATGGAAACGTCAACTCCCTCGTGACGCATTATGGCGACGCCTTCAAGCACGTCGTCCGAGCCGTAACATTTCACCTTGGCGCGGTCGCCGTCGGAATACTTTTTCTCTTCCTTTACCGTCAGCTCGTCATTAAAATAATCATATTCGGTTTTTACATAGGTAAAACCGTTAATCCTCGATATAATCATCGCGGCGTCCTTGCCTAAACCGTTAAGGATAACTCTAAGCGGTTTTTTGCGGACGATATTCGCCGTTTTCGCTATGCTTATCGCCCCTTCGGCGGCGGCGAACGACTCGTGTCCCGCGAGGAACGCGAAGCACTTTGTCTCATCCTTTAAGAGCATCGCGCCGAGGTTGCCGTGCCCGAGACCTACTTTGCGGTTTTCCGCCACGGAGCCGGGAATACAAAAAGCCTGAAGCCCTATGCCGATTTTAGACGCCGCGTCCGACGCGGTTTTCATACCGGTTTTAACGGCTATCGCCACGCCGAGAGTATATGCCCAGACCGCGTTCTCAAACGCGATAGGCTGGGTGTCCTTAACAATCTTGTTGACGTCTATCCCCTTGGAAAGACAAAGCTCTCTCGCGGCTGTTAGACCGTCAATGCCATATTCGTTAAGGCAGGCTTCAATTTTAGCCATTCTTCTGTCTTTGCCTTCAAATTTTACGTCGTTAGACATTTTTCTGTCCTCCCTTTATTATTCTTCGCGCGGGTCTATATACTTCGCGGCTTCATTAAAGCGCCCGTATGTGCCCGTAAATTTCTTCAACGCCTCGTCCGCGGACATACCGTGACGAACGGCCTCCATCATCTTGCCGAGATTGACGAACTCATATCCTATGACCTCTCCGTCGGTATCGAGAGCCATACGCGTTATATACCCTTCCGCCATCTCCATATAACGGACGCCTTTTTTATTTGTGCTGAACATCGTACCTATCTGGGAGCGAAGACCTTTGCCCAAATCCTCAAGCCCGGCGCCTACGGGAAGCCCCTCCTCGGAAAACGCGGACTGAGTGCGCCCATACACGAATTGCAGGAAAATCTCTCTCATCGCGACGTTTATGGCGTCGCATACAAGGTCTGTGTTAAGACATTCAAGTAATGTCTTACCCGGAAAAATTTCCGCCGCCATAGCCGCCGAATGAGTCATTCCCGTACAGCCGAGCGTTTCGACAAGCGCTTCCTCGACGATACCGTTTTTAATGTTCAGCGAAAGCTTACAGGCGCCCTGCTGCGGAGCGCACCAGCCAATTCCGTGCGAAAACCCCGATATATCCTTAATCTCATAAGCCTTAACCCACCTGCCCTCTTCCGGAATTGGAGCAGGTCCGTGGTGAGGACCTTTTTTAACCACGCACATATTTTCCACTTCATGCGAATAGTTCATATTGTTTCTCCTTTCGGTATTGTTAATTATTTAACCTATTATAATTTTACCCTGAAACCGCCCGCAAGTCAAGTTGCGGCGCGTTATTTCCGCTTATATTGTTGCACAAAGAATTAGACTTGATACAACAAATTTTTATGGAATATCAAGCTCCATAACATAATCGTTAGGATATTTTCCGCCGCCGTTCCTGTAAATATCCGCTCCGGACTCAAAAAGCAGGAAAAGCTTGCCGTCCACTCTGTCAATTCCCTGCGACATCGGAACGCCGTTATATTCTTTTAAGACGGTATCCTCCGCAAAGCAGAAAACGGGTACCGAAAACCCATGGACAGCCCTTATTTCATACGGCTCCTCCAAGAACACATCCTTGCATACCCAGAGCTTCGAGTCGTTTTTTCTTCCGTAGGAGGAGCTGAAAACAAATCTGCCGTCAACAAGCCTCGTTATTCCCTGAATTTGAAGCGGAACGGCAAGTATACAGTCGGGTACATATCCGCCGTCATTTTTACGCCCCTCGTCAGGTCTCCCTTTGACAAGCTTATAGCCGTCGCATCTGGCGTAAAGAGTCTCGCCGCTTTTCAGAGTCGTGATGTTCTTCGCGTTTTCCTTCTGCGATTTTTTATTCTCGACAAAGTCCCCTATCCATAAAACGCCGTCCTCGCAGTTGGCGAACGAACCGAGGGTTTCAAGCTTAAAGCTGCCTTCGAATTTAATATCAGAGTTGTTTTCGGCGTTTTTAAGAACGGACAGCGAAACATAATACGCAAAGCCGCCGCAGGTTACATAAAGCGTGTTTTCAGAACAGGCGACGCCCCCGACGTGCCCGAAAAAGCTCTCGCCGTCAACGTCCAGAAGACCTGCCGACAAAACAAGCTCGCCCGTAAGGTTGTCCACTGCCGCGAGCCGTGACGCGTAAAGCGACTCGGGATAGTAACCGCTGATTATAACAAGCTCGTTTTCAGGGGAATAGCATAACCCCTGCGGAACGAAGCCCTCGTAAAGCCCCGGCGTAAAAAATACGGGGCGCGATATGCCGAAAAATTCACGGTATTCCTCTTTATCCGCCGGCAGCTCGTCCGGAACAACCTTTGTCTGAGTCAATACCGGCGACGCCTCATTTTTTTTCAGCACTCCTGAACGGCATGAGGAAAACAGGGAAAAAACGAGCAGCGCGGCAAATATAAACGATATTTTTTTCGCCATATACGGCTCCCCTTTCACTCTTAAAGTTAGCTGAATGCTACATATTTGTTTTTCGTAAAAAAGTAAAAAACTCCTTGACAAAAAAACTCGTTCGCTATATAATCAAATCCGTCCCTCAAAGGGTAAATGCCGAGGGCCATTAGCTCAGTTGGTTAGAGCAACCGGCTCATAACCGGTTGGTCCGGGGTTCGAGTCCCTGATGGCCCACCAAATTAGATGTTAGATGTTAGATGTTAGATGTTAGATGTTAGATGTTAGACATTAGACATTAGATGTTAGACACGGTATTTTGATAGCTAAAATCTAAAATCTAACATCTAATATCTAATATCTAATATCTAAAGGGGTATAGCTCAGTTGGTAGAGCACTGGTCTCCAAAACCA
>CAZQXZ010000065.1:0-11366 GCA_964597515.1 uncultured Eubacteriales bacterium
ACGGTGCGTGTATCGAGGAGCTGAGTCCGAGGATGTTCAGCTTCAACAATCCGTTCGGCGCGTGTCCTACTTGTACAGGACTCGGTATATTTATGCGCGTAGACCCGGATTTAATAATTCCCGATAAAAATATCTCCATTGAACAGGGCGCCGTCAGGGCGAGCGGCTGGAGCGTTGCCGAGGGCGGCACGATAGCTCAAATGTATTATAAGGCGTTGGGCGATAAATACGGTTTTACGCTCAAAACGCCCGTTAAGGATATCCCGCCTGACGGACTGAACGCGCTGCTTTTCGGCACGAAGGGCGAAAAGCTTAAAATGACGCGGACAAACGAATACGGCTCGGGAACCTATACCACTGAGTTTGAGGGGCTTGTAGGCAACCTTGAAAGGCGTTACAGGGAAACCGCGAGCGATTGGGTCAGAGCCGATATTGAGCAGACGATGACCGCGTGCGGATGTCCCGACTGCGGCGGAAAGAGACTCAAACCGTCCTCTCTCGCCGTTACGGTGGGCGGTGTTGACATATCAACCCTTTGCGACAAATCTATTAAGAATGCCGTATCGTTTTTTGAATCGTTGAAACTCTCGCCGAGAGACAGTATAATTGCCGAGCAGATATTGAAGGAGGCGCTGTCAAGACTCGGCTTTTTGTGCAGCGTCGGGCTTGATTATTTAACGCTTTCAAGAACGTCGGGCAGCATTTCGGGCGGCGAGAACCAGAGGATACGCCTTGCCACGCAAATAGGCTCCTCGCTTATGGGCGTCCTGTATATACTCGACGAGCCGAGCATAGGGCTTCATCAGCGCGACAATAAAAGGCTTCTTGATACATTAAAGCATATGCGGGACCTCGGAAATACTTTGATAGTAGTGGAGCACGACGAGGAGACTATCCGTTTTGCCGATTTTGTCGTGGATATAGGACCCGGAGCGGGCATTCACGGCGGCGAGGTTGTTTGCGCCGGAACGGTTCGGGACATCATGAACTGTGAAAGGTCGATAACCGGGCAGTATCTTTCGGGCAAAAGGAGTATTCCCGTCCCCGAAAAAAGGAGAAGCGGCAACGGACGCTTCTTGAAGGTTATCGGAGCGGCTCAAAATAATCTCAAAGAAATCGACATCGAAATACCGCTCGCAACGTTTGTCGCGGTTACGGGCGTTTCCGGCTCGGGGAAATCGTCGCTCGTAAACGAGATTATATATAAAAAGCTCGCGTCGCAGCTTAACAACGCGAAAAAAACGGCGGGCAGGCACAAGGCTGTCGAAGGGCTTGAGTATCTTGATAAGGTTATCAATATCGACCAGTCGCCGATAGGAAGGACTCCGCGCTCCAACCCGGCGACCTATACGGGCGTGTATACGGATATACGGACGCTGTTCTCTCAAACGAGCGACGCGAAGCTGCGCGGTTACAGCGCCGGACGTTTTTCGTTTAACGTCAGGGGAGGGCGCTGCGAGGCGTGCGAGGGAGACGGTATCGTCAAGATAGAAATGCACTTTTTATCGGATATATATGTTCCCTGCGAGGTTTGCAAGGGAATGAGGTACAACCGCGAAACGCTTGAGGTAAGGTATAAGGGCAGGAATATATACGACATTTTAGAGATGACCGTAGAGGAAGCCATGGGCTTTTTCAGCGCGAACCCGAAAATACACAACAGGCTGCGCACTCTCTTTGACGTCGGACTCGGCTACGTCAAGCTCGGTCAGCCCGCCACAACGCTTTCGGGCGGCGAGGCGCAGCGCGTGAAGCTTTCCACAGAGCTTTCAAAAAGAGCGACCGGCAAGACGGTGTACATTCTTGACGAGCCTACCACGGGGCTTCACACCGCCGACGTCCACAGGCTTTTGGAGGTCTTGCAGAGGCTTGTTGACAGCGGCAACTCCGTAATTGTGATAGAGCATAATCTTGACGTCATAAAGAGCGCGGACTATATTATCGACCTCGGACCCGAGGGGGGAGACCGCGGTGGTGAAATAGTCGCGAAAGGAACCCCCGAGCAGGTGGCGAAATGCGCCAAATCCTTCACGGGACAGTATCTGAAAAGGGTGCTTGAACGCAAATAACGCGTCAATTTTCCTCGGCGGCGGACTTTATCAGAGCGGTAATATTGTCCGCCATTTTTCTAATCTCATTTTCGGCTTCCTTTTCGCGGGAACAGACTGCCGTCAGGTAGATTTTTATTTTCGGCTCGGTGCCGGAAGGTCTTACGACGGCGCTTTTGCCCGGAGCGGAAAAACTTATCATATCGCTTTTGGGAAGCCCGGTATCGCCGTATAAATAATCGGTTGCGATTTCGGGCGTTTCGCCGCTGAAAATACCGGCGTTCCGGCTTCTGAGACAGGTCATAATATTATTTATTGTCTTTGCGCCCTGTTCGCCTTTGTAGGTAAAGTCAAGCAGCCTTGTTTTTTCAAAGCCGAATTCCTTATAAATATTCAAAAGCGCGTCGGACAGCGACAGCCCTTTTCCCTTGTAATATGAAACCGCCCGGACGATAAGCAGAGCCGCGCCGACGGCGTCTTTATCCCTGATATAATCTCCGGCTAAATAGCCGCAGCTTTCCTCGAACCCGAAGATAAAACGACCGCTTTCATTTTTGAGGGCGGTTATCTGTTCGCCAATATATTTAAAGCCCGTAAGAACGTTTATCAGCTCAACGTTGTATTTTTCGGCGATTTTAACGGCTGTTTCGGCGGTTACTATTGATTTTACCGCAACGGCGTTTTCGGGCATCATATTGTTTTCAGATCTGACCTCGCACAGAAAATTAAAAAGAATAAGCCCTATCTCGTTGCCTGTGAACAGGCGAAAGCCGCCGTTTTCGGGAATGGCGGCGCCAATTCTGTCCGCGTCCGGGTCTGTGGCGATACAGACGTCCGCGCCCTTTTTGGCGCAAAGAGCGCAAACGAGCTTCATAGCCCCCGGCAGCTCGGGGTTTGGCTTTTTGCAGGTCGGAAAATTTCCGTCCGGCTGTTCCTGCTCTTTAACGGTGAAAACCTCCGTGTTCCCCGCCATTTTCAGGATGGAAAGCACGGGGAGCAATCCCGTGCCGTTTAACGGGCTGTAAGCTATTTTTACGGGAGTCTGAGGACTTATTACGCCCGTTTTCATAACGGCGTCATAGAAAGCGGCTTCTGTTTCCCCGCTTATATATTCGATAATACCCTTGCGAAGCAGCGCGTCAAAATCCGCTTCGCCGCTGAAATAAGCCTCGCTCGCTATGCAAGCGGAGATTTCATCCGCCGCCTTAGCGGTGATTTGGCAGCCGTCGCTTGCATAGACCTTGTAGCCGTTGTACTCGGCGGGATTGTGACTCGCGGTGATGACTATTCCCGCGCTTGCGCGAAGGAAACGCACGGCAAAGGACAGCATCGGAGTCGGGTACGGCTTCGGGAAAATATAAACCTTTACATCTTTGCCGGCGAGCGCGGCGGCGGCGTATTTCGCGAACTTGTCGCTTTTAAGCCTTGTGTCGTAAGAAACCGCGCAGGAGGGAGAGTCGTAATGGGCGTTAAGGTAAGCGGCAAACCCCTTTGTGGCGCGTATCACCGTATACTTATTGAGTCTGTTCGTACCCGCGCCCATAACACAGCGCAAGCCCCCCGTTCCGAATTCAAGCTCTTTATAAAACGCGTCCGAAAGTCCGCTTTCGGGAATTTGAGAGAGCTCGGACTTCAATTCGCCGTCCGTTTCGGCATGATTGAGCCATTCGTTGTACCGTAACTTCCAAAGCTTATCACTCATCGTTTACCACCCGTTATTTATGTTTTTTACCGCGCTTAATAAGTTCCGAGTTCAATCCCTCTTTTAAGGAAATACGCGTATGCTTCGCAGTCCACTGTTTTGGGTATTGAGTGGTCTGAGTGCAGACAGTAGCCGTAACCCTCTTTTACAACGGGTATTTTTTCTTTCAGCTCCTCGTCTATAATGCTTCTGTCATTGGTATACAGCTTGCGGACGTCTATTCCGCCCATAAACGAAATCTTATCTCCGTATAGCTTAAAAAGCTTCAATAAATCCATTCCCGCCTTAACCTCAATGACTTGCAGGCAGTCCATTCCCGCTTCTATAAGAGACTCCACGAGCGGCTCGACAAAGCCGCACGAATGCACGATTACCGGAAGACCTTTGCTTTTCGCGAAATCCATTGTATATTTGTGCGCGGGCATAATAATTTCCCTGTACATATCGGGCGACATAAACGGCGCGCCCTTGTATCCCATATCCTCATAAAACCATATGCCGTCGGGATAGCCCTCTTTTTCAAACAGTATTTTTTGGAGTCCGACCGTGAGCTCGGCATATGTTTTCGCCATATCCTTTATCCACTCGGGGTCGAGAGCCATACCCATAAGCATATTGACATGACCGCACACGGGATGTATGGCCTCGAAAACGTTCACGCCGGACCAGACGAAAAACTTACCCTTCTTTTCGGCGTTTTGTCTTGCGCGGCGATAATTGTCAAAGCTAATTCTGCGTTCGTTTGCCGTGAGAAGGGGCTTTATTTTTTCCTCCCAATCCTCGCGGGTGTTAATCTCAAAACCAATATGCTCGGGAGTGGTGTCGTGGAGCTTGTGCCGGCGCAGCGTGGCGCCGTTGCCGTCAAGGTATGTAATCGTGTCTTCGTCCTCGCGGACTGTTTTCAGCTTAAAATCAAGATCAGCCGTTAGATTGAAAGCCCAGCACTCGCGTATGTCAAAATCAAAATAATCGTCCAAGCTTTCGTCTTTAATATTACCCGCCGCCTTCCATGCGGCGTAAGTATCGCCCCAGAAGTGTTCATATACGGGAATTCTGTCAATAGGCTCGCGCCTGAGCATCTTTGTTACCCGCTCTTTGCCGTCCATAAATAATCACCTGCCGCATACAGTATAAACCATAGGCATTATTAACGCAACGCCTTTTTATAAAGTGAAAAGCTTGAAATGAAAACCGTTTAGTGTTACAATTTTCCAAAGAAGCGAGAAATTGAAAAGGGTAATAATAGTCCGCAAAATCATCGCGGTTACGGCAGCCGCCGCAGTTGTGTAAAGGGGAATAAGCTATGGATATATTTGAAACGGCGGAAAAATACTGTGATTTATGCATAATAGGCGGCGGGCTTGCGGGCGTCGCGGCCGCCGTAGCGGCGGCAAGACACGGTATAAGCGTTGTGCTTGTGCAGGACAGGCCTATGCTCGGCGGCAACGCCTCGTCGGAAATCCGTATGTGGGTTTGCGGAGCCGAGGGCGACAATATGCGCGAGACCGGTATAATAGAGGAAATAATGCTGAAAAACCAATACCGCAACCCCTATAAAAATTATTCGATATGGGACAGCGTTATTCTTGAAACGGTTATGGAAAACGGCAATATAAAGCTTCTGTTAAACTGCTCGTGTATGGGCGGGCAGACGGAAAACGGGATAATAGAACACGTCGTCTGCTGGCAGACTACAACCCAGAGATTTTTCAGGATAAGGGCGAAGATTTTTGCCGACTGCTCGGGCGACAGCGTTTTGGCTCCGATAAGCGGCGCCGAACACAGGATGGGCAGAGAGAGTGAAAAAGAGTTCGCAGAGCGGTTCGGCGCGCCGGAGGCGGACAATAAAACAATGGGAATGAGCTGCCTTATTCAGGCTCGGGAATGTGCAGAGGAAAGAATATTCATTTCTCCGGCGTGGGCGAAAAAGCTCACGGCGTCTGACCTTCTGCACCGCTTTCCGAATTTGAGCGGCGACAGTGAAAACTTTTGGTATTTAGAGCTTGGCGGAGATAAAAACTCTATAAGGGATACCGAGGAAATCAGGGACGAGTTGATAAAACTCGCTTACGGATTTTGGGATTTCCTGAAAAATGACGAAAGCTGCAAAGAAAAACACAAGAATTTTGAGCTTGACTGGATGGGAATTTTGCCGGGTAAAAGGGAATCGAGGCGTTATGTCGGAGACTATATACTTACCGAGAGCGATATTTTGGCAAAGAGGAAGTTTCCCGACGCCGTTGCTTACGGCGGCTGGCCTCTTGACGACCATGACCCGGCGGGCTTCAACCGCCCGGACGGGCGTCCGAACCGAGCAATCAAAGTTAACGCGCCCTACGGCATACCGTTCAGATGCCTATATTCAAAAAATATAAAAAACCTTATGTTCGCAGGCAGAAATATAAGCGCGTCGCACGCCGCTTTAAGCTCGACAAGGGTTATGGGTACATGCGCAGTCATCGGGCAGGCGGTCGGTACGGCGGCGGCGCTGGCGGTAAAACGCAGAATAACGCCGCGCGAGGTATACGGCGGGTATATCGGCGAGCTTCGCGAAAATCTTATGTATGACGACTGTTTTATTCCGTTTGCGAGGCGTCCGCTGACAGAGCTTACACGAGAAGCCGTAATAAATTCGGATATGAGCTGTCCGGAAAACCTGAGAAACGGGCGGGACCGTCCGATTGACGGGCAGTACAACGGGAGCGTCGGAAGCGCGGGTTGTTTTTTTGAATATTCGTTTGAAAAACCGAGATTTGCGGAAAAAATAAGAATTGTATTCGACAGCGACCTCAACCGCGACACGCTTCCCGAGAGCGAAAGAAGGCTTAAACGCAATATGTTCCACAACACGCTTTTAGGCAGGGAAGCTTCATATGTTCCTAAAACGGTTATAAAAAGCTTTCGCGTTATCTTAACGGCGCCGGACGGCAAAGAGAGGACAATAAGCGTTGACGATAATTATCAAAGGCTCGCGTATGTTCCGTGCGGCGAGGCGGTAAAGTCGGTAAAGCTGATATTTGAAGAAACGCACGGCGCGGATGAATTTTGTGTATTTGCCGTTGATTTGATTTAAAAGGAGCGAGCGCAATGGACGTTAATTTCGGAATAATCGGACCGGGAAGAATAGCAGGAAAATTCTGTGAGGCGGTAAAAATGGTTCAGGGCGCGAATGTCATAGCCGCCGCGAGCAAAAGCGCGGAAAAAGCGTGGGATTTCGCGAAGCGCTTCGGTATCGCCCAAAGCTTTGGCAGCTATGAGGAGATGCTATGTATTCCCGAGATTGATGTTGTATACATAGCCACGACCCATAATTTCCACTATGACAATATTATGCTTTGCCTGAAACACGGCAAAGGCGTGCTGTGTGAAAAAAGTATGGTTACGAACGCCGCCCACGCCAAAGAGGTATTCGCTTACGCAAAGGAGCGCGGTCTTTTCATTATGGAGGCTATGTGGGCGAGGTATCTGCCCGCGCTTAAAAAGGCAAAGGAATGGATTGACGGCGGCAGAATAGGGGACGTTGTTCTCGCCTCGGCTGTTTTGGGCTTCCGGACAAAGGACGACCCGAACGACCGATTTTTAAATAAGGCGCTCGGCGGGGGAGCGGCGTTCGATCTTTCGGTCTACAATATAGAAATTGCGGCATACCTGTTCGGTACGGATTATAAGAGCGTGGACACGTATGCGGTTTTCGGCGAAACCGGAGTCGATATCACAAATAACATCTCCCTGCATTACGAGGGCTTTTCCGTCAATCTGCTCGCAACCCTGGCGGCAAACCTGCCGCGCAGCGATATTTATATTTGCGCGACGAAAGGAAGCCTCGTCCTTGAAAGGCTTGCGGGACCGTCAAAATGCGTCCTGTATGCGGACGGCCGCGAGCCGGAAGTTTTCGATGGGGCGTTTCATAACGGCTTCCAGTTCGAGGTGGAGGACGTTTGCGCCTGTATCAGGAACAAGAGGACGACAAGCGAAACAGTCCCCCCGGAGGTTACGGTAAAATGCGCGGAAATATACGACCTTCTTCTCGGACGGCAGCCTGAATGACAAATGCGGTTTTAGGCGGACAAAAAGTATCCGATAAAGACCAAGAGCTCAAATTGTGTTATATTTGAGCTCTTTGATTTATTATTTTAATGACAGACGGCTATTTTGCCCGAATTATTCTTTCGTCAAAAAAGAAGCAAAAGCCCGCCAGTCAAACCTGCTCAGATAATGCGTTCCGCCGCGCCTGTGATAGCCGACGCTCCCGCCGTGGAGCGGCTCGTTTTCCCTGGGGAGAGTTGCGCCGTAAACAAGCCCTTTCTTGCCGAGCGCTTCGTATACGGGCGTTACCGCCGCGGCACACAGGAATTCTGAGAGGGGGTCTGCCCAGGAGTCTTGGGACGCGCTCGCGACGTACAGCTTCCTCGGAGCCGTCAAGGCGAGTAAAAAATGCTGGTCAAACGGTAAGGCGTCCTCTTTTTCGGAGTATTCCCCATAGCTCTTCTTAAACCAATAGGGAAAACGCTCATAAATATCCTTGAGCGTTTCTCCCTCTTTTTTTCTCGAAAGCGCGGCGCCGCAGCAGCCGGAGTTATTTGAGATGACCGCCGTAAAACGCGTGTCGAGCCCTCCCGCAAGCAGCGCGGTTTTGCCGAGCCTTGAGTGTCCGGCTACGGCGATTTGTTGTCCGTCTGTCTGCGGCAGGCAGAGGACGAAATCGAGGACTCTCGACGCCGCCCATGCCCAGAGCGCTATTTTGCCCCTTTCAAGGTTTTCGTTTTTACCGCAGTAAAACGCGGCAAGACCGCCGTTATAGTTTAAGTCGTCCGACGTTACGTCCTCGTAATAAAAGGAGTGTACGGTAAACCCTAAATCGCAAAGCTCCTCGCTGGGCAGATAACGGTCGGGTACGGCGTCGCGGAAATTTATCAGGATAAATGAAGGCGCTTTTTCCTCTTTATACGGTATTACGGAGTAAACGGGAAATGAAAATTTACCGCCCTCTTTAAGGTCGCAGCCGATTTCGGTTTTTATAAGGCGCGCCTTGCCGGCGCAGAAGTTTTTTTCCTCGTTCAAGGTCTCAAACGATAGAGAAGCAGGCTCGGGCGGCAGGGTTCCGTACTCCTGCGAAAGCAAAGCGATTATCTCTTTTCGCCTTGCGTCCCAATTCTCTCCCGTAACTTGTTTTCCGTCGGCGAAGGTCAAAGGGTCGGGCAAGCTTCTTTGTCTGAGCAGCTCGTCAATCATTAGGCATACCGTCCTTTAACGTCAAATATCTGTAAAGGGAGTTTCTGTCGCCGGCGCCCGAGTGGTCAAATTGGTGCGCCCAGAGATTTCTTCTCTCGCCTGCTTTTTTGGCGTAGGAGTAATAGACCTTTCCGTTTACCATCAGCTTGGCGCACGCCCAATAGGCGTTGAAAACGTCCGGAACCTCTTTTTTTACCTCAAACGAGTATTCGCGAAGCGTATGCGGCGCAAGGCTGACCTTTTGAGTGAACGGCTCCATACCGCAAAGCGCGTCGCCCCTTTTGTCCTTTATACCCCAGCACTCGACGGGGGAGGCGATGGCGAGCTCGCCGAACAGCGGCGCGCCGGTATCGTTCCTTACGGTTACGGCGATACAGTCGCCGTCTATTTTCATAGAAAGCGACAGGTTGAAAGAACCTATCTCAAGAGCGTCGAAAAACTCGTTTTCGCCATCCTCGAAAGACAGGTAAATAACGCCCTTGGCGTCCTCGTTTTCCTTTGTAACGGTTATCGGGAAAATCGCGTGGCAGCCCGGGTTCAGCGAATAGTCAAGATATGTTTTATCGCAAGAGAAGCCGCGCGGCAAATCAAGGCGCAGCTTGCCTGAAACGCTTTCGTCCGTGCGGTTGTTCACGACTGAAATATCAGCCTTAAAGCTCTTTTTGTCAATATATTCAAGCTTTCTGTCAATAAAAGCCGCGGTTCGCAAATACGAGAACGGCATAGAGCCTAACGAATGTTCCCAGCTTCTTATATATGTCGGCTTTATCCTCTCGCTTACCGCCCCCAAAACCGCGTCTTTTTGCGGTTTGGACGCATTCTTTGGCTCTACCGTAAACGTCTCTATCGAATGGGGAGTGACAGCTTTTCTGAAAGCGTTTTTACCGTGCCTGATTTTTACCTGATTTTCCTCGAGCAGGTCACAGGAATGAACGGCGGCGATATCAAAGCCGAATTTTATTGAGGCATCGGAAGCAAAGCCGTTTTGCTCAAAGCCGCGCAGAGCGAAGCCGCGCTGTGCCATATCGGGCATTTTCCCTTTAAGCGAAGCCAAGGGGTATCCGCCCGCCTTGAATGAGGTTAAAATGAAGTTCCCGCCGCACTTTACGAAGCTCATTTTGTCGGGCAGCGTATTATCCGAGGATTTATCCGCTTTTCTGCCGATAAGGGGATCGTTGTATTCGAGGGCTTTAATGTATTCGCCGCCCTCGCGATAGCTTCCCTTATGCGCTAAGAGCGCGAACTCAAAAACGTGCGTTTTTTGCTCGGGGACAAGCTCCGCTTTGCCCGTTACCTTACCGCTGTTGCCGTAGAACAGCGCGGTGTGAAAGAGCATTAAGTTCAGCGAGTCGTCCGCCTCGACGCTCGACGCCAAATTGCCCTTGTTGAGTATGGATACGGTATAATCATCAGCAGCTTGCGCCTTCGACGCAAGTATACAGCCGTCAAGGCGAAGCTCGGAGGAGGTTTTCAGGGTCCCTCTGATTTTATCTATAAATTCCGAAAGGGCGTTTTCTTCTTTCGCCTTTATAAGCACGGTGTCGATGGGTTTGTTCCATAGGTTGCCGCTGTCGATATAATAGAGCGCGGTGACGCCTTTTTTGTCCAAAGCGCTTTCAAAACGCTTTCTGATTTTCGGGTCGGCAAGAAGGCGGTTTTCGTATTCGTTTTCTATCCCCGACACGCTTAAAACGAAGCGCGTGTCCGTAAAATGCAAATCGCTGTCAAAATGCGGAAGCAGCGTGGCGCGCGCCGCCCGCTTTTTATCGGGGTAACACGTTACGGGAACCGCCTTTTTGCTCAGAATTTCCGTAAGTTTCAATACACAGTCCTTAAGCCTTTCGCCGTCGGAGGCAATCAGCGCGCTCGAGCCTATATTAAAAGAGCCGTTTTCGCCAAGGCAGACCGTAACCGTAGGACCCAGACCGAACCACTGGTTGGCGGCAAATACCGAGCAATGGGACGCCATAGCGTACTGGTGGGTCTTAAAATCGAGCACATTGCGGCTTTTAGGGCGTACGGCGGGGGAGAAGCGGTCGTCAAACACGGCTTTGCCGCCCTTGACGTTTACGGGCAGGTTATAGGTAAAGATGTGGTCGTCGCCCGTGTAGTCCTCGAGCGTAAGCTTAACGTCTACGCGTTTAACGCCCGCCGTGAGCGTTATCTCCTGCTTTAAGGCGCACAGTATGCCCATATTGGATTTTATAATCAGTCTGTCGGCGACACTGTCTTTGACGCGCCTTACCTCGGACTTGCTCTCTGCCGACGACAGCTTTTCGCCCGTGGTATAAAATTCGTGCTGTGTTTCCATCCTGTCGCGAAGCTCCTTAAGGGCGTAGACGGCGCCGGTTTTTCCGCCGCTGCCGTTTATGATTTCCCTTTTC
>CAZQXZ010000066.1:0-2284 GCA_964597515.1 uncultured Eubacteriales bacterium
CGTTTTACCAAGCTTCGCCGCGTTTGCTCCCTCTGACTCTCCAAACGCGCAAAGACTCAGCCCGTACCAATTACCCATTTAAAACATCCTTTCTTTTATCACCGTCTTTCCGGCGTGTCATTCGCGTATTCGGGCGACTCTTGTCTCCTTAACCGCTGATTTCTATATAATCGGGATACTCCTCTTCAAGGAGTAAAAACCCGGTCATACACGTTTCAATAATTGTCCCGACCTTTTCCCTGGCAAAATCATACGGCTGCGCCTCAATATACACGCTGCCGTCGGACACGCTTTCTGTCCTGATATAAAGGCATCCGTCGTCCTCGGCGCATTTCAGCGCGTTGAGCAGGGTAAATGTTATCGCCGAAACCGCGGCGCAGACAATATCGCTCCCACACTCTCCAAAGCCCGCGTGACCCTCCACGGAAATAATATAGCTGTCATAGAACTCCTCTGCCGACACCTTCGTCACCGCCGGTCACGCTCCCTTCCGTACCGAGCGCGGCGATTTTCGCGAGTATCTGCGCCTTGCCCTCAAAATCCATCATTTCAACGGCTATCACCGCCTGTTCCTTCATGGCGGGATTAAACATTCCGCTTGTGTAAAGCTGGAGCGCAAGCTCGTTTTGGCTGAGCTTTGTGAACGGACTCGCCTTCTGAGAGCTTACCTTTATATCGAACACCGGCAGTCTGTTTCCGAGCGTTACGCCGAACACGCTGCCCTGATTTTCCGGCTTTAACCGCGAGTTGTCATACGTAACATAATCCTCGCTGCCCCCCGCGCCGATTATACGAAAACACCTCGGCTCGTCATAAAACTGTCTTATAAGCTCTATACACAGCTCGTTGAGCTTCGTAAAGGCGCGGTACGCTCCCTTTATCATATCTCTTGTGAGCTTGTTTCCGGCTTCCTGCAAGGCGGCGATGGCGCTTGCGGCGGTAACTCCGCCCGACGTCGAGCCCTGTGAGAAGTCGCGGTTTCCGCTCGTCTCTTTGAGCTCGTCTATCTTATTGTTCAATACCGCTATATAGATTTCCGAAAGAGGGGCTATTCTTATTTGCCGCAAACTGTCCTCCCCTAAATTGCTGCCCTGAACGTGGACAAAGCTGTTGCTCCAATCGGCAAACTCCTCCTCGTTCACGCTGCCCGAGGAATTTATGAAATATCTGACAGCCGACGCCATTTTGGCGTTCTCTACTACCGCCGCGCCTAACAGGTCTATCTGCTTTTGCGTGTTTTTCATTATATCTATATAACCAAAGCCGCACGGCGTACCCTCCTCCACGAAAAGCGGGTCTAACACAAAGGGATATCGCCCATGCGCGTAAAATCCGGCGTCTTTTACGGCTGCATCATTTTCTGAAGCATATAAAACAACGCCGCCGCAGAATTTACAGTAATGAAGCGTATCGCGCACACCGTCGCTCACCTTATAATACCAGTCTACAACAACGCTTTTTTCGCTTGTGTCAACGGCGTCGTCGTATATGTATCTTGGCACCTCTACGGCGGGAGCCGACAGCTTACCGTCAAGCTCCGGGTAAAGCGAGAGCAGGTAATCATTGTCGAAAAGCTCTGTATGAAACAGATTTCGGCTGCTTTCAATATCCTTTACGCCGCTTTCCCAGAACAGATTGAGTATATCTATCTGTCTGATTTCAATATCCCCGATACCGCCGTTATTGCGCGGGTTCCAAAATATACCGTAGCATGCCGTCCCCGCCTTGAGCTTCTGCCACCAGGCATCCGAGTACGCTTTTTCAAACTCGCTTCGCTCAAAAATTACGGGCAGTATTTCAGACAGTATACCGGCGCTCTCGCCGTCGCTTTTCTCTCTGGGCAAGCAAACCGCCTCCGGGAAGTTGTCCATAGCGTCCGCGTGTTTGTTCGCTATAGAGTTGAACAGCCACGCCGACGCGGGTTCTTCACCGTTTGTCCCCGTCCTCATCTGCTCCCAGTGGCGCAGCTTGAACCAGTTCTCGTTTTCAATTACGCGCCTTTCGAGGTTTGCCTTGCCGCCCCTGTACCTGCTAAGGATTTTCAGAGCGCCCTCTATCTCCTTTTTTCCGATTTTCGGCTCGGAAGGTTTTTTTAACTTATCCTTCAATTTATCACTTCCAATATGAATATTTTCTGAATTTTCCTTCATAAAGCTCGAGCGGATCGTCTTTTATCGCCGCAGCCGCCGCCGTCTTTTTCGGTTTTATCGGTCTTGCCATACACATATAGCGCGTCTCGTCCGCTATATGGTCTTCGCCGTCCGTGTCCAAGTCCTCAGGTCTT
>CAZQXZ010000066.1:2313-11359 GCA_964597515.1 uncultured Eubacteriales bacterium
GTATAAAGCCTTTACAGTTGCCGAATATGTACATATCCGGTATGCCGTTACCGTCAAACTGCAATCTGTAATGCACCTGCATCCACCCCGGCAGCCTCGTGTTGTCGCCCTTGTTAAAATATATCCCAAGTCTTTCGGCGCTCTCTATAATCGCCTCTCCTCTTGAAGCGTCCCATATAGACGGGTCGGCGACGCCTATTATCTGCTTACCTTTTAGCCATCTATGCTCCTTCTCAATATTCGCAATCTCACTAAATATTTTATCGGGCGCCCATTTAACTCCCTCGTTAGGGTTGCTTGTGCAGCCGTACAGCTCTAAAATCCTATAAAGCCTGCCGTCATAGTCCACTGCCCACCAGCCGCAGGAAAAGGGCTTGCTGTACCCGAAGTCGAACGAGCGGTAAAGTATCCAATCCCTTGGCACCTCGAACGGCTCTATAACGTGCGTATGTTTACCTGTTTTATAGTTGTCCGGCATATCGCGGAATTCCTCGAAAAATTGACCGTCAAATATATCCCAGTTACCGTATCTGTGCGCCTGTCTCAACGCCTCGGGAAGGCTGTCAAGAATATTGACATATTCGGGATTGTTTTGCATAAGGATGTGATTGTCGTCCACCGTCGCCGGTATAAACTCGTAATCGTCGGGGTTTTCGGCGTCCTCGAACAGCCTCTTTACAAACAGCCGCTTAAACCAGTTGTGACCGACGCCGCCCGGGTTGCCCGTGAAGTACATACGCGGCTTGAAGTCTGTGCGGACTGTGCGGTTGCAGGTCATTAAAAACTGTACCTGCGACCAAGTGAAATGCGTACATTCCTCAATGCCTATAACGTCATACTCCTGACCTTGATACTGATATATATCGTTCTCACTGTCGCAGTACCCCATTTTAATACGGCTGCCATTAGGGAATAAAAAGGCTCTCTCGTTAGATTTATATACCGCTATACCGTGCAGCTGTGAGAGCATAGGCAATATATGATTTTCGCGAAGCTCCGGCAGCGTGTTGCGCAGCAGCAGTATGTTCAGACCGCTGTAATTAAGAGCAAGTAAAATAAACTTATTCCTCATCGCCCAGCTCTTGCCGCCGCCTCGCGCCCCGCCGTAGCCTATAAACCGCTTGCGCGACCGGAAAAACCGTTCCTGCTTTTTGTTCGGGCTTCCGATTACGACGCTTTTCATTCGCTCCACGTCCTGACGGGTTCGCTCATCTTAACAGTTACCTCGTTGTCGCTCTGCTCCGAGCCTTCGAGCTTTTGCCTGTCTAATTGCAGCTTCTTTTCGGCAAGCTCCATATCAAACTTTTCAGCAAATGTCGGCAGATCGTTAAGGTTTCGTATAACCGACGTCAAATCCTTCATCGCCGCCACAAGCTCCTTGATGTATTTTGCGTCAAGCTCGTCTCCCGGCCTTTCCTGCGCCACTATCATTCTCAGCTTTTCAATCAGATCCTCTATTAAAAGGGTCATATTGTCCGCCGCCGAGCAAAGCGGAGTCAATTTATTCTGTTTTAATCTCTTTTGTTTTTCGGACAAACGCCGTCACTCCCGTTATATATATTTCAAACTGACCGCGCGATACTGCGGGCATCTCTTTCCCCCTTCCCTGCTGCAATAATCGACTTCATGCCGTGCTTTCTGGGCTATGCTTTTAAATTTCTGCGCGCATACCGTGTTGCCGATAGAGCCCTCGCACAGAATTGTCGTTTTGCCCTCCCTTATGTAAAAGGGACACACAATACGAGCCTCGATAATTTTTGACGCCATCACTTACCTCCTATTGATATATATATTGATAGAACTTTTGTTCTGTTCTTGCTTTCGTTTGATATTTTAAACCCTGTTTTATTAAATTTCAACCCATTTTAGAACATTTGTTCTATTTCTGAGATTTTCGTATGAATGCACAAAAAAACCGGTGCGTTTGTGTAATTATTTCACAAACGCGCCGGTTTAATATGCTGTTTTTCTTTTGTGCGGCTAACTTATATACTTTGAAATCAAATTGATAAGTTCATCCGCGCTGAAAGGCTTAACAAGATAATCGTTCATACCCGCCGCCAGCGCGCTTTTTCGCTCATGTTCGCTGTCGGTTATCGTAACGGCTATTATCGGTATGCTTTCAGCATCGGGGTGTTGGGAACTTCTGATTATTCCCGCTGCGTTTATGCCGTCATATATCGGCATGGTGGTATCCATAAGTATGGCGCAGAACTCGCCGTCGTCCGAGCAGTTGAAGGCTGCTATGACCTCTTTTCCGTTTTTCGCGCATTCAACGGTAAACCCGCTTTTTACAAGCATCTCCCGTATCGCCTCCCTGTTAAGGTCGTTGTCGTCCGCGAGAAGGATATTTCTCCCTTCAAACAGGCGCTTGATTTCAGTTTTTCCGTCCATAGACGCTCCTCCTTCTGTGTTGTTGTTAATTTTCGGCTGCCGATTTTTAAGAATGGACAAAATATTATACTCTGTTTCTTCGCAGTATGTTAAATATTCCCTTCTTGGTCACTATAATATCACGCTTTATTCCCGTTTGCAAGTGCTTTTACTAAATATATGAAAATTTTTTTATATTTTTTAGTATTATTACATAAATGATGCTCCGGAAAGTTGTTCCGGAGCACCATTTATGTATGCTGTTTTTACAAATTTGTTTCTTTTAAGAACCTTTTTTCCTCCTCGGGGGTATCAAGACCGAGGGTTCCGCCGGGATTTAAGAGGAAATCCGGATCGAAATAGTCTTTCAAAACCCGAAAAACCCCGTACTCCGTTTTGCCCAAAGAGCCTTCAAGCCACGGCGCAAACATTTTGCCTATACCGTGGTGGTGGCTTATTGCGGCTCCCGATTTCTGTATGGCGTCGAGTATCGTGGAGTGATACTTCTTAAATTCCTCGGCGTCGTCCATCTTCGTTATAAAGATGAAGTACAGGTTCGCCCCCTGAGGGTAGCAGTGCGACATATGCGTGGTGACTACAGTGTTCGGCAGCGCATGGCAGACCTCCCTGACATCCTTATGCACCTTCCCCATATTAGACCAGTTTACGGAACATTCGAGCGTATCCGTGGTTATGCCGAAATCCATCATCGTATCGCGCAGGTATGGGTCGGTAAATCTGCCGTGTTCCCAACTCTTACAGACAAAAGACGTCATACTCATTCCGCCGTGCCTTTTTGCGATTTTCGCGATATTTTTGGCTATATTTTTGGAAAAACCCTTTTCACCGTCGGTAAAACCGATAAACAGGCACCTTTCCATATCCCTGTAACCCTTTATTTTGAGCAGGTTTTCGAGAGGCGTTTCGTCGACGTTGTAAAGGCGCAGCATAAGACTCGTTTCCTCCGGGTCTGAGAGTCTGAACACAGATGCGTAGCCGCACTCGTACTGCATCATTTCCCTTCCCGCGTCCATGGCGGTATTCCAGTCCTTGAATATATACGAAAAACGCTTCCTGTTTTCGGGCATATACCTGAACACTTTAAGCGTTACTTCCGTGAGTACGCCAAAGGTACCCTCGCAGCCCATCATTATCTGATTGAGATCGGGTCCCGTAGCCTCCCTCGGATAATGGCTCGTCTGAAAACGCCCTCTCGGCGTCGCGTATTTCTGTGAGAGGACAATATCGGCAATCGTTCCGTAATATGTGCTGTTCTGACCGGCGCCGCGCGTTACGACCCATCCGCCGACGCTGCTGTACTCGAAGGACTGCGGAAAATGACCGCAAGTATACGCCCTTTTCGCGCCGAACCTTTTTACCGCGTCGTTAAGGTTTTCTTCAAGGCAAGGGCCGGACATACCCGCCTGCACCGTTATGGTCTGATCCTGCTCGTTAAAGCTTATCACCTTATTGAAACGTTTTCTCATATCGAGCGAAATGCCGCCCCTGACAGGCTCGACGCCCCTCGTCACGCTGCTGCCGCCTCCGTAAACGTAAAGCGGTATTTTATTGTTTACGGCGTATTCGACTATCCGCTCAACCTCTTCTGACTCGCCCGGGTAGATTACGACGTCCGGCAGGCTTTCAAACCTCCCTTGACGCATACGCAGCAGGTCATACGCCGTGCTGCCGTAGGCGACGCAAAGACGCGCGTAATCGTCCGTGCTGACGTTTTCCTCTCCGACGATTTTCTTCAAGGCGTCAATATGCTCCGGCGCAAGGTTTACCGGCGCGTCAAGCTTTACCTTGTCAAAGCCCGTGTCCAGACGGTAATCCTTGAAATCCTCGTCCGTCATACCAAAGATTTCCTTCATCATCTTGTAAAGACTTTCCTTGGGATACTTGACAAACTCCGGGTCGCCCCAGCGGAAAATAGAGCGGTAGCTGTCCGGAGGGGCGGCCTTAGTCACCCACTTCGGCTCAAATCCCTTATACGGTTTTGTACTCATACAATCATCTCCTAAATTAGATTTTAGATATTAGACGCTTAGATATTAGATGTTGGCTCCAATTGAATTATAATGGGTGAGGGCAAAGCCCTCCCATAATTTTCCATTTTCAATTTTCAATTGTCGATTTTAACATATCACTCGTTGCTATAACATCCGCGCCGAGTCCGAGAACGTTTTCTATTATAACGTCTCCCCTGCCCGGCTTGCTGTCAAGGCAAACACGGTTAATTTCCTCCATAACGTCGAATATCCTCGCCTTGGGTATCTCGCAGGATACCCTGACAGGAAGAACCGGCACGCTGCGGAAAACCGTTTTAACTGTTGAGCTTATTGTCCTTTTTGGGTCTAAAAGCTCCGCTTTCGCGAAATCAATTCCCCTTTTGCACTTGTTTTTCCTGACAATTATCTCTCCGTTAATAATCTCTGTTTCCAGCTCGCAGCCGTTAGGACATTCGATACAGACTATCTTTTCCATTTTATCACTTCCTTAAAGCATCGGGGAACCGAACCTTAAACAACTGAAAACTCCGCCGCGCTGTCTTTGTTCAGATTGAATTTGCTAAAATCGACGGCGAGCTTTTCCATCTCAGGCGGTCGGAGAAAGGCGTATTTTTTCTCAAATACGGTTTCGCCGTTAACGGTAATTCTAAGCTTTTTGCCGTCGAACACTCCGGCACTCCTGAAATACACCGTCACCGCCGAAAGGTCGCCGGACAAATCAAGCGACTGCGGGACTATGTACATAACATCCTTTCCTACGTTGAGCTTCACGCGTTCTTTCGCACCTGCGCGGTGACGCGCGGCGGCTTTTCCCGCTTCCTTCGCGTTTTCCGAGACGTAATCGACAAGGTCGTTTACATGCAGGGCGTTTCCGCACGAATAGAGTCCGTCTACCGACGTCATACAGAGGTTGTCGCAGACCGGTCCCTTTGTCCTCGGGTCAAGGCGCGCCCCGAGACTTTCGGCAAGCTCGTTTTCGGGAATAAGCCCGACGGATAAAATGAGCGCGTCACATGCAACCCTTTCTTCGGTACCTTTTATCGGTTTCATTTTTTCATCGACCCGTGATATTTCCACTCCCGAAAGGCGCCCGTCGCCGAAAATCCTTGTGACGGTATGCGAAAGATAAAGCGGTATGTTGTAGTCGTTAAGGCACTGGTAAAGGTTCCTCGTCAGCCCCGAGGGCTCGGACTTGGCTTCATATACGCCGACAACCGCCGCGCCCTCCAGCGTCAACCGCCTCGCCATAATAAGACCTATGTCTCCGCTGCCGAGAATAACGCATCTTTTCGTCGGCATCTGCCCGTATAAATTCGTAAACGCCTGTGCCGTACCCGCCGTAAAAACGCCCGCCGGACGTGTGCCGTGGATAAAGACCTGCTTTGCCGTCCTTTCGCGGCAGCCCGTCGCGAGGACTACCGTCTTCGAGCGTATGTCCTCGGTTCCCGAGCGGTTTACGACGCTTACCGTAAAGCCGCCGTCCTCTTCTTTTGTTACGCGCGTTACAAAGGTCAGCGTTTCGGCCTCGATGCCGGCAGACTCAAACATATCTATATATCTTTCCGCGTATTCGGGACCCGACAGCTTCTCACCGAAGCGCAGAAGCCCGAAGCCGTCATGTATGCACTGTTTAAGTATTCCGCCTAAGCGCGCCTCTCTCTCAATGAGCAGAACATCGGCGCCCTCCTCCTTCGCGGAGATTGCGGCGGCGAGTCCGGCGGGTCCTCCGCCTATCACGATTACGCCAAACTCCCTCATACGCTCTCCTCCCGCTTCGGTTTCTTTGTATCGCCGAAAAGAATTTGAGAGCCTTCGCCGCTCTTTTTTATTTCGCTCATCGGAACGTCAAGGTACTCGGCGATTATATTCATCACGAGAGGCGAGCAGAAGCCGCCCTGACACCTGCCCATACCCGGGCGAACCCTCTTTTTAACGCCGTCTACCGTCGCAACGCATATGGGCGATGCGAGCGCGTCAAGTATTTCGCCCTTGCTTATCTCCTCACAGCGGCAGACAACTACGCCGTAATCGGGATTTTGCTCTATAAGCTTCGCCCTTTCGAGAGGCGGCAGCTCCCTTAAAACGGGAACGCTTTTTCGTATCGGATTAAACGATTTATTTTCAGAAACAGTATTGCCGCGGCTTCTAAGCATTTCAACCGCCATTTTCTCTATATCAAGGGCAATGGCGGGAGCCGAGGTAAGCCCCGGAGACTGTATTCCGGCACAATGGATAATATTGCGGGTTCTCCTGCCCTGCTCGATTATAAAATCCTCCTCGAACGTAGGCGCGCGCACGCCCGCGAAATATGTGATGATATCCCGCTCGGAAAGGTTCGGGACTGTTCTTTTCTGCTTGGTGAAAACGCGTTTTATGCTCTCCGGACTTGTCGAAACGTCCTCCCTTTCGTATGTTTCCTCGGCGTCGGGACCCACGAGAACGTTTCCGTGTACGGTGCTGAGCATTCCCCCGCCCTTTGTGTTGGAGTGCTCAAACGATATATCCTTTACCGAGGCTATCGATGAAATCAGAGCGCCCGCCTTTTTATCGAGAATTGAATCGGTGCCCTTCCTCGGGTGTATGGAGAAAAAACGGTCATTCGCCATTCTTGCGACTTCCTCTGTGAACACGCCCGCCGCGTTGACGACAAGCTTCGGATATACGGTTCCCCTGTTCGTCTTAACGCTTATAATCTCATTATCGTTGACTTCCATCCCGATAACCGCCGTGGAAAGCGAAACCCTGACGCCGTTCGCGGCGGCGTTTTCGGCGTAAGCGATGGTAAGGCCGTATGGGCAGACGCATCCGGCGGACTGATTGTAAAGCGCAAACTTAAATTTCGGATTAAAGCTTTTCTCCGCTTTTTCCAATTCTTTTTTACCGATAACTACAGTATCCGAAACGCCGTCAAACCGCCTCTTTTTCCATGCGTAAAGACGTATGAGAGGATATGTCCACCCTTGCGTAAAGCCCACGTACTGACCGCACCTTTTAAACGGCACGCCAAGCTCGCCGCAGACCTTATCAAACATTCTGTTGCCGAGCAGAACATATTTCTGTTTGAGCGGACCCTTGCTCAAATCGACGCCGGGGTGAACCTCGCCGTCGTTCCTTCCGGACGCCTGCGCCGCAAGGTCCGGCTCCTTCTCAACGAGCAGAATGTTCAGCTCCCATTTTGAAAGCTCGCGCGCGATACTCGCTCCGGATATCCCTCCGCCTATGACAAGCACGTCGCACTTACAGCCGTCAAGCGATTTGTCCGAAACGGCAGGTATACGCATCGGCGGTATCCTCGAGCCCGTAAACTCTATGTCGTTGACGACGTGGGTTTTTGAGTATTTTTCGGCGGCTGTATAACACGCTTTTACGATATCGTTCCAGTCGTCAAGGCGCCCTTTAAGGACAACGCTGCCGTCGCACAGCGATGCCGTTACCTTATCTCCGTATAAGGCTTTTAGCTTTTTCTGAATTTTTTTTACGTTCATTTACTATCACCGGCGTGTAGTTCGTTTGCAAGTCGGCTGTTTGACCGACTCTGTTAATATATTATCACAACCCTCATCCCAAGTCAATAGATATTTATGGACAAATACGCCCCTGTGTGTTACAATTATACCGCAATCACAGAAAAAGAACGGAGAAAATAATGGCCGCTCCCAGAAAAGAAGATACAAAAGCTCTGATACTCGACGCCACCGAGATGATGCTAAAAGAAAATGTCCTTTCGGAAATCTCCCTCGCCAAGATAGCCGCGGCGGCGGGAATTTCCAAAGGAACGCTTTACTATCACTATAAATCAAAAAATGAAATCCTTTGCGGCATTACGGACAGATACCTTGACAAGCAGTGGAACGACCTGGTAGAGTGGACGGAAAACCCCGAGAAGGACACCTCCCTGCACCGTCTTGTAAGGTACGTCATAGAGCGCGACTTGGCGGCTCCCGCTGTGCGCGCCCAGCTTTTGTGCGACGCTATGACGGGCAACGAGGAAATTCGCGAAATGCTTGTGGACAGGTACTGTGCGTTCGCGAGGATAATATCCGAAAAAATCGCGCGGCGTACTGACACCGTACCTCCGGATTACCTCGCCTGGCTTATCCTGCTCGCCTCGGACGGACTGTTTTTGCAAAAAACGCTTAACAATAAAGGCGTGGACACTGAAAGTTTAATTTCTCAGACTATTAAATATTTAAAGCATATCAATTAATTTTACATTCTAAATTTAAAAACACTTATCAGACATTCGCTTTAAGCGATAATCCGGTAAGTGTTTTTACGTTTCTATATAAATTTCATTCCGCCGAAAGCTTTTTAATATACCTCTTAAAGAACGCCACCGCGTCTTCAAGCGACGATACGGGAATTCTCTCGTTCGTGCCATGGCACGCCAAAAGCAGCGAGCTGTTTACCGTGAACGGCGAATAGCGGTAAACGTTATCGCATATCGGCTCATAATTTCTGGCGTCCGTGCCGCCCATGACGAGGAACGGGGCGACGATATTGTCCCTGTTCATCGCGCGGCAAATTTCATCAATAGCCAAAAACGCGCGCGAGTCCGTAGGTGACACGTTCGAGGGGTTCTGCCCCTTGATAAGCTCCACCTCTACATCTTTGCCCGCAACCTTTTTTATATGCTCCTCGACGTCCTTTACCTCCATGCC
>CAZQXZ010000067.1:0-757 GCA_964597515.1 uncultured Eubacteriales bacterium
TGGGATGATTGTGCGTTTCATTCTTAAACAGAAGAAGCCAGTCCTCGTCTTTGCCGTCAATATTAACCTTGATTTTTACAGTACAGGCGTTGATTTCGTCCGACTCGTCCAAAAACGGGAGCTTGCCTGCCTTTTTAAGAAAGCGGGCGCCCATTGTCGCGATATCCATTAGGTTTACAGGCGAACGCCTGCCTGTGTACTCTCTCGCGTTTAAGTATTGCTCATATGATTTTTGAATTTCCTCGTCACAGAAGGTCACATTGTCTATTGTGGTAAGAAACGTCGTGTGCCTGCAATGGTCTGACCAGTATGTATCCGTCATTCTTATCTCGGTTATCGTGGGGTCGCGTTTTTCGCTTATAAAATAATTCCGACAGAATTTTATGTCGTCAAAATCCATTGCGAGGGCGTATTCCTCCAAAAAAAGACGAAGCTCATCGTCCGACAGCGATATAAAGCCGTCAAGCGTTTCAACTTCGGTCGGTACTTCGTAATTCACTTTAAGAGTTTCGGGTTTTTCAAGCGACGCCTCGCGGCTTTCAACCGGATTTATCACATATTTTTTAATCGCTTCCAGCTCGCTTTGCGAAATGTTCCCGCCGAGGATATAGACCTTAGCAGTCCTGACTGTCGGTTTTTCGCCCTGTGAGATTATCTGAACGCACTGAGCCGCCGAGTCCGCCCGCTGGTCAAACTGCCCGGGCAGATACTCAACTGCAAAAACCTTATCCTTTTCCGAAATAACAGGCTTGTCAAA